>JBBIQF010000143.1:12396-13723 GCA_037442445.1 Planctomycetaceae bacterium | reverse complement strand
GGACGCGACGGAGCGCGTCCCTCCAGGGTGGAGGGCCACGCTCTGTCGTGGCCGAAGCATCGCGGGTTGCCCGGTAACGTCCCGGGGCGTGAACGGTTACGTCCCAAAGCGGGCGCCAGGCGGGGATTCCCAGTTTGCCCTCTTTGCCTCGCTTGCCTCCACCGGCGCGACCTTGACGCCGGCCGAGGGGGCCAGTATCGTACCGCCCGCCAAGGACGGCACGGGCCAGGGGGTCTGCGCCAACCCGCAACATTCTCGGGTGCCCCGGTCCCGGGATGGCCGAATGCGTACGAATGCCAAATGGAATCAGGCAGGATGCCGTGGCAGTAGCGGCCCGCGCAGGCAGCAACACGCACCGCAATAGCGCCAAAGCAATAGCCCTGGGCTTGGTCGCCGCTGGCTTGGCCGTGCTGGCAGGCAGCGGATGCCAGCAGATGACCAAGCGCCCGGCCCGCTCCTTGCTCCGGCCGGTCCAGATGTCCCCCGACAGCGTCGTCGTGGACATCTTCTTTATCCGCTTCCCCTTTGGCGACCCGGAGGCCAACGGCGACCTGTGGGCCGAGCGCGACGAACAACATTTCCCCGCCGAACTCCGCCAGCGGCTAAGCCGCAACGGGTTCCGGGCGGGTGTGCTGGCCGGCCCCATACCCGCCATCCTCTCGCGGATGCTGGAGATGGCCGATAAGCCACCCCCTTCCGCCGCAAGCATGGAGGTCAAAGTTACCGATCTGGGCGAAGACCCCAAAGTGGTGCGGCGGCACGTGCAGGTCCGCGCCGGCCAGCGGACCGAAATCCAGGCCTCCGGCGTATATGCACGCCTGCCGGTACTGCTATGCGACGCCCAAGGCCTGTGCGGCCAAGAGTACACCGATGCCCAAGGGGTGCTGGCCCTCACAGCCGACCCCCAACCCGATGGCCGCGTACGCCTCCGCCTGGTTCCCGAAGTGCACCACGGCCAGCCCCGGTTGCAGCGCATTCCCACGCCGGGCGGGGTGCGGCTGGAGCCCGGCCGGCCACGCCGGGCCTTCGACGATCTGGCCCTGGAGGCCACGCTTCAGCCCGGCCACATGATCCTTCTAAGCAGCCTGCCCCAAAAGCCCGGCAGCCTGGGCCATTACTTCTTTACCCAAGAGCTGTCCGGCAAATTGGAGCAGAAGCTCGTGGTGATCCGCTTGTCGCAGACCCAGCGGGACGACCTCTTCGACAACCCGGGGCCGCTACCCTTGGACGCCCTTCCCGATAGCGCCAAATAGCAACCGCCGCACCGGAGTGGCACGCAAGGCAAGCCATCGTCCCCACTTCCCCGCGGGCGCCAAGTCACACCAAC
>JBBIQF010000143.1:0-12361 GCA_037442445.1 Planctomycetaceae bacterium | reverse complement strand
TCCCCCTACTTCTAGCTCTCGATCGGAATATCGTTCGGGCCGGCCTTCACCTCCACCTTGACCGGGCTGGTGGACTCGTTCCAATACGCCTGCGGCACGTTGGGATCGGGGCCCGTGCCGGCATTCGGGTGGTCGGGATCGGCCACCGTCTTGGGAGCCAAGAACACGGTATAGGAGCCGACCTTCAACGGGCTGGCGAGCTTGTACGACCCGTCAGACTCGATGTCGGCCGCCGTGGCCACGCCCGTCGCCTTGCTGATGAAGTTCAGCCGAGCGTTGGAGAACGGCTGGCCCGCCAGGGTCACCTTGCCCTGCACAGTGCCCATCGGTTCCGACTTGGTGCAGCCGGCCAGCCCGGCCGCCAGCACCCAGAGGGCCGCGGCCAGCACCGCACGCGGGTTCCTTGCGAAGCAACGTTCCATGATGCGATCTCCCAAGTGAAGTTGCACGAATCTCAGGCGCAGCGGAGCGCAAGTATGGTGCGCCCAGCGAGGCGGCCGCGCTCCGTAACCACGCAATCCCATGTCCGCGGAAGCACCGCCCTGCCGGGCCCGAAGGCCCGCTAGGCGCAGGGGTCAGCCGGCCTGCGGCCTTACGGCACGTTCACCGGCTGCGCATCGTTCCGCACCGCCAGGCGCGTCAGCGTCACGTAGTCGATGGTCTCGCTGAAGAACTTGACCGCGCCATCGGTCATCACCGCATTCAAGCCGCCGGGGT
Organism: Planctomycetaceae bacterium; assembly: GCA_037442445.1. Classification (GTDB taxonomy): domain Bacteria; phylum Planctomycetota; class Planctomycetia; order Pirellulales; family Thermoguttaceae; genus JANLFZ01. The sequence continues at coordinate 11,644 of JBBIQF010000143.1, read as the reverse complement.
GCATCGAGTTGATGATGGTGTTGTTGGCATACGGCCGGTTCGCACCTGCCGGAGCGTTGTTGCGCCCCAGGGGGGTAACCTTCAAGTTAGGCGCATAGCGGATGCACGTGGTGCCGGTCTGCCACAGGTCCGAGCAGTTGACGCTGGGCCGCGAGGGATGCCGGGCCCCGTACCAGCCGCCGTAGTAATTGGCGGTGATGTTGTCCTCGCCCACCAGGCCCGACTGCTCGATGACCAGAAAGGTGTTCGACGTGCCGTCGCGGGCATCGCGGAAGCCCCACGGCTCGTTGGGGGTGAGCATGCCGGTATCGCACACCGAGCCCCCGTAAATGGCCCCGGCGCAATAGATGCCGCGGTTGGGGTCCACCCCAGGGTTGGGAATGGCCCCCATGCAACCCACATAGTGGATATTGAGCGCGAAGTCGCGGTTGTTGCCGTTGGGCGGATTGTCGAACGGCTTGATCTCGCTCGACGGGCACTGGTAGGCCGAAATCAACAGCCTCCGCAGCACTTGGCACGCCCCGGTGAACCCGGGGATGCCCGCCCCAGGCCCGCCGGCACCGAACAGGTTCGACGCATCGGCCGTGAACGCCAACTGGCTGTACACGCCCCCTTGCTCGATCCAGGGCAAAATGGCCGTGCGCCAGTTTGTGCCGTTGGACGGCCAGACGTTCGTGAAGTTCAGGGACCACGTGCCCATGGGCAGGGTCTTGTACGAGCTTTCGTAATTGTGCATGGCCAGGCCGATCTGCTTGAGATTGTTCGTGCACTGGCTCCGCCGGGCGGCCTCGCGGGCCGCCTGCACCGCAGGCAGCAGTAGCGCGATCAAAATACCGATGATGGCAATCACCACCAGGAGTTCAACCAGCGTGAACCCTCGCCGTCGCAACGTTCCCGACATGACGGTTGCTCCGAAAAACGACACACACCTACAAGTGCTGCGGCGACGGCCACGCACCGCCGCCGGCAATAGCCTATCGGTCTTCCGCTGCCGAAGCACGCGGTTGGCCGGCCCCCACTGGCCGGCTGAATCTTCTTGCGGCCCACTCGACCTGCCGCACGCTGGCCGAACCAACACGCGCACAACCCCCGCTTCGACCGCCTAGTATAGCCGCTTGCGCGCGATAAGGCAACGAATGTCCAGCCTGCAAAGAAAATAGCGACCGGGATTAATATTTTATGAAATGTTTACTAAAACGGCTTGACTGTGGTGGCCCACACGAACGGGCGCCCCGCGTCATCGACCCGCACCTCGTACCGCAAGTCGGCCTTGGCCAGCACTCGCCGCATGAGGCCGTGGTGCGTGGTCCGCATGCGCGGCAGGGTGATCAGAACCTTGGCCGGGTCGATCCCGTGGCGCACAATCGCCCGATGGTCCCAAAGCACAGGGGCTTTGAGCCGCTTTCCGATGGCTTCCATCGCCTGGGCCACCGACACGTTCTGAAGGTTGGCGTTGAACGATTCGAAGAGGGACGGCAGCAGCTCGACGGCCGAGGCGTCCGGCGCCCAGCCCACCGGCCAGCACGCCTGCCCCTCGGCCAGCGGCCGCACCGAAAACTCCCAGCCGCCTCCACCTCGGGCCGAAGGCACCATGCATAACCCCGCGGACCGCAATAGGTAAGCCAAGGCCGTGCCCGACGAAAGGCCCTGCAACTCCTCGGCCACCGTGTGGCCGGCCAGGCCCTCGCCAAGCGCACCGCCGGCCCGAAGAGCAACGCCCACTTGGCCGGCCACCTGCTTTAGCACCTCGGCCCGATCTTTGTCCTTGGTAGCAGCCCCCACCGGCCGGGCCAACGCCTTCTTGAGTTCCCGCAGTGGCTCGCCCGAAAGGCCCCCAGGCCCGCGCTCTTCTTCGGCCCCCGCCTTGTGCCCCGGCCCTTTGTGCGCGACCTCTTCCAACCACCGCACCGCCTGGCGGGCTTCGCCCAGCCGATATCGGCCCCCCGGAAGCACCAGCTCGTTGTGCATGTTGATCGTGCCGAGTACCCGATATGCCGGTTGGGTTTCCAGCCCCAGCGTTTCGATCCCCACCTGATCCGACTCCTGCTTGGCGCGGATGCGGACCCGGGTAAGCCCTGCCGCGGCCAACTCGCGGAGCCAGTCCTGCGCTGCCGTGATCGGGGCCCGCCGCACCACGAAAATCTCCAACTCCACGCTCGCCGCCGGAGCCGCGGCCAGCAAGTACATCTCACACACTAACCCGACAATAGCTGCCATGACACTCCCGGCCTCGATAGGCCGGCCCTTGTACGACCGGTTCTTGCCCCAGCATTGCGAGTGGCCATTCTGCGCTTGTGGTGCAGCCGTCCCGGCCTTGTGGTGCAGCCGTCCCGGCTGCATTGCTGGGGGCAACATGCCCCGCCTCCGCCATATGCCGCATGCCCCGCACTGGCAAAATCCTGTTTTTCGGTCACCACAAGGTAGGGTGCGTGCTCTGCACGCACGGGCTAATGCGCCGGATGACCCCGGCGGCTTGCCGTCAAACCACGTCGCGTGGTTGCAAAGCACCCACCCTACTGTTTTTCGATCACCACAGGGTCCATGCTCAGCGGGCGGGGCGGCGCGATGGAGGTCAGATAGCGGGCCAGGATCAAGGCCTCGGTTTCGGTACCGCACCACGGAGGCATGAAGAAGTGCGCCTTTTCGAGGTGCTTGACCATGGCGAAGTTCATGTCCAAATCCCGCCCGCGGAGCATGGGCAAAACCGCCGAGTACCCCCGCCTCAGGGCGTGGCAATCGTTGCAGTGGTACATGAATAGCGTCCGGCCGACGGCCTGGAGTACCTGGGGGTCTTTTTCGGCCAGTTGCAACTGGGCCTGTTCATCGATCGAGCGATTGCCGGCCACATCGGCCTGGTGATCGCGGGCGATCTTCTGTACCACCGCCCGCGACCAGGGGTTGGCTTCCAGAAAGCCGTGCTGTCGGAGCCGGCCCACATCGCCCGGCGCCACCTGATTGCCCAGCACCACGTTGTAGATGATGTAGGGCTTGCGGACCGCCTCGCGGATGAACTCGCCGGTGCTGAAGGCGGCCAGGCCAAATACGAACAGCGACAAGGCAAACCCCGGCGACATCCACTGGGGATTGCGATACGGCCCGAGATACAACAAGACAAACACCACGGCCGTCAGGGCGAAGATGAGCACGGTCAGCGCCGAGAGCACAGCGGCCGCTTCGAGCGCTGCCCGGGCTGATTCCGGCAAAAACACGTACCACCCGATCCCCCCGAGCGTCACCAGCACCGCCCCCAATAGCGCCGGCCGGGCCGATCGCCGGGCGATCAACGGGTACAGCCGCCCGTCACGCAGCGTAACCGCCGCATGGAGATACACATACAGCGAGCTGAGCAATAGCGCGCCCCCGGTGCGGGCCACGGTCTGTGGAACGAATTGCGGGTTCAAAAAACCCACCCAGAACGATCGCGCCGCCGGCCAGCCCCCCGGATTCAGCATGAATGCGGTAATGCCCGTGATCAGCACCAGGCTAATCCAGGCCGAAATCGCGTAAATCCACCCCAGCCGGACATGCACCCTCGGCGCCAGCCGGCCCCAGTAATAGTAAAACGCGAAGGCCGAGAGGATCTCCAGCACAAAAAACACGTATTCCGTAGCCCAGCCGAACACGAACGCCCGAATCAGCACCTCGGTGGCCGTGGGCGAGGCCAGCCCGATGGTCCACCAGATGCCCACGCCGCTGATGGCCCCGAACACCACCGTCAACAGCACGAAGAACCGCGTGTGGCGGCGGAGGTATTCCAGATACTCTTGGTCGCCGGTTTGGTAGGCAAAGCCGGTCTCGACGGCCAGAAACAGCCCTCCGCCCACCGCATAGTGCGACACCAGCACGTGGGCGATGGCGATGGCCGCGATCAGCATGGGCGAGGTCAGCGCCGGCACGTACCACCACGGGTAATTCATGAACGATTCCTCCTGTGGCGACCCGCTATTATAGCGGTAGGGTGGCTGCTTTGCACCCGCGCGGACCCATCGGTAAAGCTGCGCCCACAATGGCCGCGTGCGTCCGAAGGACGCACCTTACGGCGGGGGGTTTTGGGGCCAACGCGCGGACGATGAGGGTGCGTCCAAATCGCGCACCCTGCCGCTACCGCTGGATGCGGCAGGCCGGCAGGGCCGTTTGAAGCCGGCGCAATCCGTCTTCCGAGAGGCTTGTCTGCTGAAGATCAAGCTCGCGCAACGACGCCAGGCTGGCCAGCGCCGGCACGGCCGCATCGCTGATCCCGGCATTCTGGCTGAGGTCCAGAAACCGCAGTTTGCCCAGCCGGGCCAGCCGGGCAACGCCCAAGTCGCCCACCTGCGTGGCCGATAGGTCCAAGTATTCCAGACTCTCCAGCCGCCCCACGGCTTCCATGCCGGCATCGGTAACCCGCGTTTGGCGCAATTCCAGGCGGGTGAGTTTTGCCAGCCCCATGAGGTGCCCTAAAGCCGAATCTCCTACCCCCGTCTCGCTCAGGCGGAGGAGACTCAGCTCGGGCGTCTGGCGCAGGGCCGCCAACCCGGAGCCTGTGATGGCCAGGTCCCGGAGCAAGAGCCGCCGGAGCTTCGTAAACGCCGCCAGATGCGCCAGCCCCTCGTCGGTGATCCCATAGCACCGGAACAATTGCAGTTCTTCAAGCGGCAAGTCCCGCAAGTGCGCCAGACCCGCGTCGGTGATCACCGCCTCCTGCACGGTCAGGCCCACCAGCGATGGTATCCGGCCCACGATGGCCAATGTCTGGTCGTTGATCTGATGGCCGCCCAAGCGGAGCACGCGCAAGCCGGCCAACCCCCGCAGGTGTTCGATGCCCGCGTTGGTCACCTGGGCGCAGTTGCGGAGGTCCAGAAGCCGGAGCTTGGGCAGGTCGTGGACGATCTGGGCCACACCGCGGTCCGTGAGTCCCACCTCCAGCAGGCCCAGGTGGGTCAGTTGCGGAAAACGCCGCAGGTGGACCAGGCCCGCGTCGTTCAGCAGGGCAGTCCGGCGGATGGAAAGCGATGTCAGGCCTTGGAGCGACCCGAGCAATCCCAGCCCGTCGTTGTCCAGCGGCACGTTCAATAGCGAAAGCTCCGTAAGCCCCGAGAGCCGGCTGATGTGCTCGATCCCCTGCCGCCCCAGTGCGCTGCCTGAAACCCGCAGGCGCTTCAAGTTCGGCAAGGCCAAGAGCCGTTGGACCTCGGTATGGGTTACGGAGATGCGGTCGCTGGCCAGGTCGGCGCCCACCAAACGGCCCGCAGCGTCGAACTCCAACTGGCCGCGCAACTCGTCGATCTTCCGAATGGCGGCCGCAAAGCGGGAATCCACGCCCGGCGGCAACTCGCCTTTGCGCAGGGCAGCGACGATTTCTTGCTCGGTCCGGGCGCCCGGTGCGTCGGCTGCCAGAGGCCGGCCGACGCCGACCGCGGCAACGGCCAATACCAGGATGGGCACCCACTTCATCGCCGGACTGCTCCCGAAATAAGGAAACTGCCCTTTGCCGAATGCGCCATGGTACGCAGCGGGCTGGGACGTTGCAACCGCCGCTGTAAACGTGTTGCCCATCTTGGCAGGGCGAGGATTCTTGCGGTAACCAGAGGATGGCGTTTGCGATCACCTCCTCGGCCACGACGGAGCGTGGCCCTCCGATGGCGCGTGGCCCTCCAACCGGAAACGGGCCAGCACGATGCTTTCGTAGGGGCTTTTCTCTCCGGCCTCGTACAGGCAGGCCACGCGGCCGTCGGCCAGCACCGCCAGGCACGAATAGGCGCTGGGCCCGGCGTGCAGGGTCCAGGCCTGGGGCCAGGTCTTGCCGCCGTCGCGGCTCAGGCGGACCGTCAGGTTTTCCCGCCGCGTGGGGCTGGCCGGGTTGGAGAACAGGAGGATGCCCGGCTTACCGTCCTTGGGCCACGCATAGCGGCGGAGGCTGGCCTGGCAAATGGGTTCGACCAGCACCGGGTCGAACATCACCGGGCCCCAGGTGGCCCCGCCGTCCTGGCTGATGCTTATGCGCCGGCACCGCTGGGTGCGATCATAGTTCCGCATATTGAGCAAGAGCTGGCCGGCGGAGAGTTCCACGACCTCGCATTCGTTGACGCCGTGCTGGGGAGTGCGGCCGCCGAGTTGCCAGGTTCGGCCGTGATCGTCCGACCAGATCACGTGCGAATAGTAGCGGCGGGTCTGGGCCTCGATGTGGTCGCAGGGGACGACCAGCCTCCCCCGGTGCGGGCCGTGGTGCAACTGGATTCCCGCCCCCGGCCCTGTGGCGTACCAGGTCCATTCGGGCCGCTTGGTACTGGCCGTGATCTCCCGCGGCGGCGACCAGGTGGCCCCGTCATCGGTGCTGTGGCTGACCCACACGGTGCGGGTGCCTTTGGAGGTGCGGTCGATGATTTGCGGCTCGTGGTCCTGGCCCAGATTGTGCGTCATCAGCAACCAGACGGTGCCCGTGTCCTGGTCCACCACCGGGCAAGGGTTGCCGCAGGTGTTGGGGCCGTCGTCCCAAACGACCACGGGCGGGCCGAAATGCTCGCCGTGGTCGGCCGATCGCCGCACCAGGAGGTCGATATCGCCGGTGTCGCTGGCGCTGTGCTTGCGGCCTTCGCAAAAGGCCAGCACCGTCCCCTTCGGGCTCACTACCAGCGAAGGGATGCGGTAGGTGTGATAGCCCCCCTGGCCCCGGGCGAAAAGCGGGGTTTGTACCAACTGCGGCGGTGCCGGCCATACGGGCCCAGGTGCCGGCTCGCCGCCCCAGGCCAGCCCTATCCCCAAGACCGCGGCAGGCCACACAGCCGCCAGTAGCCGATGCCCGTTGCTGGCGCGCGCCATAACCACCCTTTCGCTATATCCGGCAGCCCGTACCCAACACGCATCCCGCCTCGCAGGCAAGTCGGCCATCAGCATAGCACACCGTAGCGCAGTGGCGGAAGGGTGTTGCGCTGGGCTGGCGGGCGGTTCTCCAACGCCAACACCGGGCGAAGAAGGCACTCCGGCGCAGGGCCACGTCCCCCGGGCCGCCGGGCGGCACAAGAATCGGCTCGGATGCAAACCCGCTACCCTGTTGCTAAGATCATGGCCGATATCTTGCCACGTTTTCCCGGGCCTTGCGGAGCGGCGACGATGGACTATCTGATGGGCATCGACCTGGGTTCGACGAGTCTGAAGGCGGTGGTCTATGACCTGGAGGGCCGGGCGGTGGCCGCCGGCACCCGCCCCACCGAAAAGTGCCATCCCGACGCCGCGCATCCCGAGTGGACGGTCTGGCAGCCGGAGCAGATTTGGGGCGGCACCTCGGCGGCCATTCGCGATGCCTTGGCCGGTGTGGGCGACCCCCGGGCGGTGCGCGCGGTGGCAGTAACCGGCATGGGCATGGATGGTTTGCCGGTGGATGCCGAAGGCCGGTGGCTGTACCCGTTTATCAGTTGGCACGACCCCCGCACGGCCCCGCAACTGGCCTGGTGGGCCGAACATGTGGGCCTGGAGCGGACCTTCTCCATCGGCGGCAATCCGGTCTGGCCCATCAATTCCGCCTTGCGGATTCGCTGGATGATGGAGCACCATCCGGAGATCATCGCCCGGGCCGACAAGTGGCTGTTGATCGAAGACTTTGTGAATTACCAGCTTACGGGCCGGCGGGTGACGGACTACACCATGGCGTCGTGCACGATGCTTTTCGACCAGCGGGCGCTGGGGTGGTCCGACGAGTTGCTCGCCGCTTCGGGCATCGAGCGGCGGCTGCTGTGCGAGGTGCTGCCTTCGGGCAGCGTGATCGGCGAGGTCACGGCGGCGGCCAGCCAGGCCACGGGCCTGGTCCAAGGTACGCCGGTCGTGTTGGGCGGCCACGACCATTTGTGCGGCGCCCTGCCCGTGGGGGCATTCCAGCCCGGCCGCGTGCTCGACGTGGTGGGCACCTGGGAGATCATTACGGCGATCACGGCCCGGCCAGTGCTCGATTTGCGGCTCCAGCGCGCAGGCATGACGGTCCAGGCCCACGTGGCCCGCAACCGCCACGCCACCTGGGGCGCCAACGTGGCCGCCGAAATGCTCGAATGGTATGCCCGCCACTATGGCTCCGCGGCCGGCGAGAAAGCATCGACCCAGGGGGGAAGCCTGTGGGACCAACTGATGGCCCAGGCGGCCGCCTCGCCGCCGGGCGCACGCGGCGTCATGTTCTTGCCCCACATGTCGGGCGCCGGCTGCCCCGTGGTGAATGCCAAGAGCCTGGGCGCCCTGGTGGGGCTGAGCACCCGGGCCACCGCCGACGACGTGGTGCGGGCCTTCGTCGAAGGGCTCAACTATCAGTTCCTCGATATCCTTACCGCCATGGAAGAATGCCTGGATATCCGGCCGCCAGAAATCGTGGCCGTCGGCGGTGGTACGCGGAATCGCTTCTGGATGCAGACCAAGGCCGACATGGCCGGCCGACCCATCGAAGTTCCCCAAATCGAAGAAGCCACGCCGCTGGGGGCCGCCATCCTGGCCGGCATCGGCATCGGCCTGTACCGCGACGAAGAGGACGCCTTCCACCGGGTGTACCGGCCGGGCACCGTGTATGCGCCCGACCCCGATCGCACCGAACGATACGCCGCAGGCTACGCCATTTACCGCCAGCTTTACCCCGCGCTGGCCAGCATAAGCCGGCAGTTGTTCGACCAATTCCTCGGCGGTTAAATGGGATTGCCGACCGCGCCTCGCCGCCCAGCCCTTTCATGGGGTGCGGCTGTCCGGCGGCGCGTCGGTAAATCGCAGCTTGGATTGCGGCTATGGATTCCATCGAGTCGCTCGTTCAGGCCGTGCACGCCAGCCCAGTGCGGATCGTGTTGGCCGTGGCGGGCGGCGGGGCCAGGGCAATCGCCCATCTCTTGGAAGTCCCGGGCGCATCGCGCACGGTGTTGGAAGCTGTAGTACCTTATGCCCCCGCGGCGATGCGGCAATGGCTGGGGGGGCAACCCGAGCAGTTCTGCTCCGAGGCGACGGCACGGGCCATGGCCATGGCCGCCATGCTCCGCGCCGGCCAGCTCGATCCGGACGCGCCGGTGGCCGGGGTCTCGTGCACGGCCAGCCTGGCTACCGATCGCCCCAAGCGGGGCGCACACCGGGCAGCGCTAGCCCTGCAAACCCGCTTATGCACGGCGGTGTACTGGGTCGAGTTGGTCAAAGGTCGCCGCAGCCGGCCCGAAGAAGAGGCGTTGGTCGCCGATCTGGTCCTCAATGCCGTGGCCGAAGCGTGCGATGTGCCCCAGCGCCGCCATCCGCCGCTACTGCCCGAAGAAACCTTGCAGTCGCGCAGGCGTACTGCCCCGGCAGAGTGGCAAGAGCTGGTGTTGGGCACTCGGGCGGCGGTGCGGCACCGGGGGCTGGGGCCGGAGCCTTCACCGGCCACGCCGGCCGCCGTGTTTCCCGGGGCGTTCCATCCTCTGCATCGCGGCCATTTGCGGATGATGGAGCTTGCCGAGGAGATACTCGGCGCGGCCGTGGAGCCGGAAATCTCGATCCTCAACGTCGACAAGCCGCCGCTGGACTACCTGGAGATCGCCGGCCGGCTGGAGCAGTTCGACCAGCACCGCCCGGTGTGGCTCACCCGGGCCCCCACCTTCGAAGAAAAGTCGCGGCTTTTTCCCGGCGCTACGTTCGTGGTCGGGGCCGACACCCTGCGGCGCATCGCCGACCCCCGTTATTACGGCGGCGATTGCCGGGCGTGCCAGTCGGCCATCGAGGCCATCGCCGGCCGGGGGTGCCGGTTCCTGGTCTTCGGCCGGGCCGACCAAGGCCGGTTCGTGGCCCTCGAAGGACTCGAACTGCCGCAGCCGCTTCGGGACATTTGCCGCGGCGTGCCCGAGAGCGCCTTCCGCGAAGATATCTCCTCGACCGAACTCCGCCGAAAGGCATAGGGGGCCGGCAGCGCCCGGCTGCATGGTGGCGGCCTGCCGGGTGCCAACAATTCCCGTGCCGGCCGGCGGCCAGCGCATCGGCCGGGATCGCCCGTCCGCAGCGATGCCCTGCACGCTACAATAGAGTGTTCGGGCGCAAAGGGCGGCCGATGTGCGGCCCGGCGATTTGCCGCGCGAGGTTCCGCCGCTTCCGCCCGGCAGGAGGACCCGTTTGCCGATGACCGGCCAAACCCCGCCGAGCGATACCCCGCCCCAAGGGCGCGCGCATCCGTTCCGGGATGCGGTGTTCAGCGGCCTGGGCGTGGTGCTGCCGCCGCTGTTGACCATCGTGATTTTCTTGTGGATCGGGGGGACGATCGAGCAATACGTCCTTTCGCCCGTGGTGCACATGGCCGAGCGGGTGTTGGCCCGCACCCAGGCCGATATCCGCACCGAAGAGGAGTTCCGCCCTGCCGACCGGGGCAAGCCGCGGGCCGTGTTCGACGGCGTGGAGTACCAGCGCCTGGAGCGGGGCGAATACGTGCCCCGGGCACACTATGACCTCTTGGTGCAGCGCCTGGGCGAAGAGCCCGTCCCCCGCACGGGTGCGACCTTCTATGCCGCGTATTATCGCCTGGTCTATCTCCGCCCGTGGGTGGTGGTCCCCGCTTTCCTCCTGCTCTTCACCCTGATCCTGTACTTGCTGGGCAAGTTCATGGGGGCGGGCATCGGGCGGTTCTTCTGGGACGTGCTGGAAGGGGGCATCGAGCGTTTGCCGGTGGTGCGCAACGTCTATTCGGCGGTCAAGCAGGTCAGCGGCTTCATCCTCAACGAACCGGCTTTGCAGGTCTCGCGGGTGGTGGCGGTCGAGTACCCGCGGCCCGGCGTGTGGGCCCTGGGCTTCGTCATGGGGGAAGGGATGGAGCCCATCGAGCGCCTGGTGGGCCAGCCCTGCGTTACCGTGCTTATCTGCACCTCGCCCATGCCCATGGCAGGCTTCGTCATCACCATCCGGCGCGAGGAGGCCATCGAGCTGGATTTGACGCTGGACCAGGCGATCCAATTCATCGTCAGTTGCGGGGTGGTGATCCCCCCCAAGACCCCTCTGGGGCAAGCCGTGGAGGCGCAGAAGGCGGCACGCACGGCGGCCTCCGGCGATATCGCCGCTTCGGCCACGGGCGGCCCGGCCGTGCCCGCTCCATCCCATCCTTGATCCGCAATCGCGTATGCCCGCATCGATCCACGTTCGATTGGGAACCCGAGGCAGCCAACTGGCGCGCTGGCAGGCCCAATGGGTCGCCGAGCGGCTGGCCCAGTGGGGCGCCGAGGTGGAACTGGTGCCCATCGTGACCACCGGCGATCGGCACGCCGAAGGGTCGATCGGCCGCCTGGGCGACCGGGGGGTATTCACCAAAGAGATCCAGCGGGCCTTGCTCGACCGCAGGGTGGACCTGGCGGTACACAGCCTCAAGGACGTGCCCACCGACCCGGTGCCGGGGCTTGTGCTTGCGGCCGTGCCCGAGCGGGCACCGGTGGCCGACGCTTTGGTCTCGACGCGCTGGCCCTCGCTGGATGCGGTGCCCCGCGGGGGCATCCTGGGCACCGGCAGCCTGCGCCGGCGAGCCCAGTTGCTGGCGGTCCGCCCCGACCTCCAAATGCAGGATCTGCGGGGCAACGTCGATACCCGATTGCGCAAAGTCCACCAGGGGCAGTACGACGCCGTGGTCCTGGCCGAGGCCGGCCTCCGCCGCCTGGGCCTGGAAGCCCATATCGCCCAGGTCCTTCCGCCCGCCATCATGTTGCCC
>JBBIQF010000142.1:0-13878 GCA_037442445.1 Planctomycetaceae bacterium | reverse complement strand
GCCCAGCACTGGTGAAGCGGCTCATCCGGCGCCGGGCACTGCGGCACGGCCGGGGGCAGGCGGTCCGGCTTCCTCCGGTGCTTCCCATCGATGCGACGATCCGAGGTCTTGCGACCAATCGATCTGCCATCGTTACGTGCTCCGCATGATCGAGGCGCCGCTGGCCGCCGAACCCAAACCGTTCCGCTGGCACGGCCGGGCGCTAATCGTCGGCGATAACCCGGTTGCCCACGCGCTTGCCCAACGGATTCGGCAGGCAGGCGCACAGGCAGCGATCCTTGGTCCCGCCGATTCCGTGGAGGAGGCCATCGCGGCTTTGGAACGCCTCTGGGCCGAAGGCCCGGCGCTCCACCTGTTCTTGGTCACGCCGCACGATGCCGACGCGGCCACCACGCTGGACGAACCGGCCTGGAGCCGCCGCCAATGCCGCGGCGTGCGCGTGCCGTTCTATGTGTGCCAGCGGTGGCTCCAATGGATCACGGCGGCCGGCAAGCTGGGGCAAAGCTCGGCCCTGGCTCTTGCGGCTTTGGGCGGCGATTTCGGGTTTTCCGGGCCTATCCGCAATGCGGAAAGCGGTGCCGTGGCCGGCCTGATCAAGGCCCTCAGGAGCGAAGTGGCCAGCCCGCAGAAGCTTCTTGGGCAGTTCCGGTTGAAGGTGGTGGACGCCCCGGCCGAGACCCCACCCGGCGCTTTGGCCGATGCCTTGCTCCGCGAACTGGCTGCCGACGACCTGGAGACTGAAATCGGGTATTTCCAAGGCAAGCGGTACGTGGCCCGGCCGTTCTTCCATGCGTTGGCCGCTTCGGACCTTGCGGGCATCCGGCCGGGCAGCACGTGGGTCATCACCGGCGGAGCGCGGGGCATTACGGCGGCGGTCGCCCGAGAGTTGGGCGAGCGCTTCGGGCTGAAGTTGCACCTCATCGGTTCTAGCCCTCCGCCAGCGATCGACCGGGCCTGGCGGGACCTTTCGGCGGAGGAACTCCGGCAGTTGCGGATGTCCATTTGCCGCGAGGCGGCCGCCCGGGGCGAAGTCCCCATCCAGGCCTGGCGGCGGGTGGAAAAGGCCATCGAGTTGGACCGGAATTTGCGGCAATTCGCCCAGTTGGGCATTTCGGCCGTGTACCACACCTGCGACGTGAGCGACCGGCAGGCGCTGGCCCAGGTGCTGGACGCGGTCCGGCAGGCCGACGGCCCCATCGAGGGTATCGTCCACGGGGCCGGGGTCGAAAGCGCCGCGGCCTTCACCAAGAAGAAGCCGGAGATCGTCGAGGCGACCCTGGCCGTCAAAGTGGGCGGAGCGGCGAACCTCATGGCCCTGACCCAAAAGGACCCCATCCGCTTTTTCGTGGGCTTCGGCTCGACCAGCGGTCGCTTTGGCGGCACCGGGCAGGCCGATTATTCGGCGGCCAACGAGATGCTGGCCAAGCTGGTGGGTTGGTACCGGCAAACTCGGCCCGAGTGCCGGGCGGTAACGTTCCATTGGCACGGCTGGGACGAGATCGGCATGGCCGCCCGCCCCGAGGCCCGCAGCGCCCCGGCGCTGCGGGGCATGCGCTACATGCCTCCGCGCGAAGGCGTGACCTATCTGGCCGAAGAACTGCTGGCCGGCGCCCCGGAACGCGAAGTCCTGATTACCGACCACCGCCTGTGCGTCCAGGTGTATCCAGAAATGGCGGGGCCCCTGCCTGCCGTGCCCCCGCCGTGTTTTTCCGGCCCGGCACCCGCGGCGGCGCCCGCTTTGGCAGAATCGCAGGACACGCAAGCGCGTGGGTGCGAAGCACACACCCTACGCCAGCCACCGGACCCAAAAGGTTCAGAGGAAGCGCGTGGGTGCGAAGCACCCACCCTACGCCTGCCGCCGGCCTCCAAGAGCCCAGGCACGGTCGCGGGGCCAATAGAGCCACCCCAGGCCGAAACGTCGGCACTTCCCGAGACCGCAGGGCCGTCGGCCCCCGAGGTGGCCCACCGCTACGTGCCGCGGCTGGAGCCGGCCGATGCGCCTGGCCGGCCCGTGGCGCTTGCAGGCCCCGCATGGATACTGGGCGACTGCCCCGAGGCCCTGGCCCTGGCGCGCCGCATCGAGGCCCAAGGGGGTGTGGCGCATCGCATTGCCGGGGGCCCGGAGCCCGGCCCGGTCCTGGCCGAGCTGGAACGCCTGTGGTCGGCTCAGCCCGCCCCCCACCTGTTCTTGTTCACGGCACGCGAGCCACAGGCTCGGGGCGTGTTGAGTTACTCGGCGTGGCTCGATCGGCGCGGCCGGGGCGTGCTGGTCCCCTTCGAGGTCTGCCGCTGGTGGTCCGAGCGGATCGCTGCCTGGCGCCCGGCGGTCGAGCCCACCCTGCTGGCCGCCACCGCCCTGGGCGGCGACTTCGGCTTTGTGCACCCGCCGCTTGCGCCCGAAGGCGGCTTCCTGGCCGGACTGCTCAAGTCGTTCCATCAAGAAACCCTGGGCAAGACGGCCGTCGGCGTGCGGGTGAAGGTGGTCGATGCCCCGGCCGACGAGCCACCCGAAACGCTGGCCGAGGCCTGCCTTGCCGAGTTGGCTGCCGGCGATGAAGACGTGGAAGTGGCCTGGCACGCCGGCCGCCGATACCGCGTGGTGCTCCAGCCCCAGCCCGCAAGCCACCTGCCGCAGACCGCTTTGCCGCGGGGTGGCACGTGGGTGGTTACGGGCGGGGCGCGGGGGATCACGGCCGCCATCGCTCTGGAATTGGGCCGGCGCTGCGGGCTGAAATTGCACCTCCTGGGCCGCAGCCCCTTGCCCCAGGTGGATCCCGCCTATCGGGACCTGGGGCCGGCCGAACTCCAGCAGCTCCGCAAGCGGTTGTTCCAAGAGGCCCGGCTGCAAGGCCGGCGGTTCGACTGGGATGCCCTCTACCGCCAGATCGAGATGGACCGCAGCCTGCATGCTTTTTCGGCCGCCGGGGTACCGGCCGTGTACCACCAGGTCGATGTGGCCGACCCCAAGCGCCTGGCCCAGGTGCTGGAGGCCATCCGCCGCAGCGATGGCCCCATCACGGGTATTCTGCACGGGGCGGGCGTTGCCGGGGCCATCGTTCGCCTGGCCGAAATGAAGGCGGAAAATGTCCTCGAGGTGCTGGCGGCCAAAGTCGAATCGCTCGTGCACCTGGTGGAACTGACGGCCGATGACCCGCTGGAGTGCTTCTTGGGCTTTGGTTCCATTACGGGCCGATTCGGCAGCGCGGGGCGGACCGATTACGCCTCGGCCTGCGAACTCCAGGCCAAGCTGTTGGGGTTGCTGCGGCAGCGGCGGCCTGGTTGCCGAATCGCAACCATCCACTGGCACCCCTGGGCCGAGGTGGGGATGATGATGAGCACGCGGGCGGCCGGCGTCGGCCCGGGCGTCCCCTTGATGCCCAAGGCCGAAGGTGTGCGCCACCTGATCGAAGAACTCCAGGCGGGCACGCCGGAGGCCGAAACGGTGGTGGTCGATCTGGCCTGGCACCGCTCGGTGGTGGAGCGGCTGCGGGCCGTGGCCGCGGCCAAACTCCGGCCCGCATCCCCGGCTCCCCCGCCGCGCCAGGAACCGCCCGCGGCAATCCCAGAGCCCTCGCCGCCTGCTACCCCGGCCGAGCCCGGCTGGTTGCTGCTGGCCGGCATCGAACATCGCGCGCCCGGCCGCTTCGTCGCCCGAGTCGACCTGGACCCGCGCAACGACCCGTTCTTGGACCAGCACCGTTTCCGCGGCCGGCCGCTGCTGCCCATCGTGGTGGCCAGCGAGATGTTCGCCGAGGCGGCCGCCGCCTGGTTGGGCCAGCCGGTGCGGGCGATCCGGGATGTCGATGTCCATGAGGCGGTGCGGTGCTTCTCTGATGAGCCCCTCAGCATCCGCATCGAGGCCGAGCCTGCCGGCCCGCACGCCGTCGCCTGCCGGCTGGTCAAGGACCTAGTCAATCGGGCGGGCCAGGTTGCCGAGAAGGACCGGGTGCATGGGGTGGGCCAGGTGGAGGTGGGCGCCCCGGAGCCGGCCGAGCCTTTGGCCATCCTTCGCCGCCCCGGCGCGTGGTACACGGTCGAGTATCCGGAAAAGCTGGTGATCTATCACGGGCCGGTGCTGCGCTGCCTGAAGCTGACCTCGGTGCTGGAGGAGAACGAGGGGTGGGGCTGGATCGTGGCGCCAGCCCAGGCAGACCTCTGGGGCCGGCGGACCGGCCGCGGGCCCTTGGTCCCCGCAGAGGTGCTGGATGCCTGTTTTTACGCCTGCGGCATCTACGTGTGGGTGAAAGATCAGGGGGCCGTGGCCATCCCGCAAGGCTATGGGCAGCTTCGCCTGGGCCGGCCCCCCGCGCCCCACGAGACCTGCCTGGTGCGGCTGCGGCGTTCGGCCAAAGAGGAGGGGCACAGCTACTTCGACTTCACGCTGTATGGGGCCGATGGGGCGATGATCCTCAAGGTCCAGCGGTATCACGCCGTAGCCGTGGCCGGAGGTAGCCCGTGATAACGCTTCCAGGGGTCGTTCTCCGTTACGTGCGCTGCGCTGAAGTGCCGGCGCCGGGGCCGTGGCTGGCCCAAGCAGAACTCGCCGAGTTGGCCGGCTGGCAAGCCCCCCAGCGCCGGGCCGAGTTTCTGGCAGGGCGGTTGGCCGCCAAGCAGGTGATTTGGCAGTTGGCCGGCCGGCAGGGGCTGGAACTGTCGGCGATTGAAATCCGCTCGCAAGATGCTGGCGGCCAGGGGAGGCGGCCGGCGGTGCAGGTGGCGGGCCAGCCTGCCCCCTGGAGGCTCTCGATCGCGCACACTCAACGCGGGGCCCTGGCCGCCGCAAGCCTGCGGCCGCACACGGCTGTCGGGGTGGACCTGGTCCCTGTGGACTGGGACTGCCGCAGCGTGGTTCGGTTCTGGTTCACCCCGGCCGAGCGGGCCTGGCTGGCCGATGGCCCTGGCTTTGGCGCGGCAGGGGTGTGGGCGGCCAAGGAAGCGGCCTACAAGGCTGCCGGCGGCGGAGAACCTTTCCGCCCCGGGCAGATCGAAATCCGCCCGCTGCCTTCGGGCCGGTTGGCCGCCTGCCCTCGCGGCGCGCAGCATTGGCCTGCATTGCAAATCCACATCGAGGCGCTGGATGGGCATGTGGCCGCCGTGGCGCTGGCCACCGCCGAAAGAACCGCCCAAGGAGGAGGAAAAGACCATGATTGATTTGACCGGCCGGGTCGCCCTGGTGACCGGCAGTTCGCGGGGCATTGGCCGTGCCTGCGCCCTCCGCCTGGCCGAAGCAGGCGCCGACATCGTGGTCAACTACATCAGCTCCCATGCTGCGGCGATGGAAGTGGCCGAACAGATCGCCGCCCTGGGCCGGCGCGTGGCCGTCGTCAAGGCCGACGTCAGCGAACAAGAAGACGTGCACGCCATGGTGGAGTTCGTGGGCCAGCAGTTCGGCAAGCTGGATATCCTGGTGAGCAACGCGGCCACGGGGGGATTCCGGCCCCTGCTTTCCACCAACTCCCGGCACTTCGACCGCACCATGCACACCAACGTGCTGGCCCTGGTGTACCTGGTGCAGGCCGCGCTGCCGCTGTTGGAAAAAAGCCAGGGGCGGGCCAAAGTGGTGGCCATCTCCAGCCACGGCTCGCACATGGCCTTGCCCTGGTACGGGCTGATCGGCGGCTCCAAGGCCGCGCTGGAAAGCGTCGCGCGGCATTTGACCTTGGAGGTCGGCCACCGCGGCGTCAACGTCAACGTGGTCAAGGCCGGGTTGGTCGAGACCGATTCCACCCGCCGCATTCCCCAGGCCGAGGCCATCTTCGCCGGGCGCACCGAAAAAACCATGGTCGGCAGCCGCGTGCTTCAGGCCGAGGACGTGGCCAATGCCGTGCTGTTTCTGGCCAGCCCCTTGAGCGATATGATCCAGGGCGAAACGTTGACGGTCGACGGCGGCGCCGCGATCCACCCCTGACGCTTGCGAGCGACCGCCGGAGAGCCGGGTACGCATTGGCGGAATGCCCAACGAGGCTTTAAGCCGCCGGGTACGGGGCAAGCCCCGCAAAGGAGGGCGATTACTGACGGATTCGTGGGGATGGTCCCCGTAGCGCACCGTATTCCCAACAGTTCGGCAGGCAGCGCCTTCGGTACGAACCCCGCATCATCACGGAGGTAGCCCGTGAGAAGACTATGGATTCTCTTGGCGGGCATCGCGCTCTCGGGCATGCTGTCGCCTGTGGGCGCTGCTCAGGGCGCAGACCCAACCCCCGTCCGGGCCGCCCTGGATGCCATGCACGCCTGGGCCCGCGGCGGCGGCCAACTGGAGGGCTGGCACGCCTATTTGCTGTCCGACGTGCTCGAAGCGGAACTCGCCCGGGGGTTGGCTGCCGACCGCAAGGCCCTGGCCGAGGTCCTCGACCGCTACACCAGCGGCGCCCCCGGCACCAGTAGCCCGCCCATCGTGGCCGTCCGCCACGCCCTGGAAACCTATCTGCGCCAGTTGGCCCATGCGCAGGTCGCCGCTTTGGCCACGGAATGTACAAGAGCTAAGGCCGACTTCCACCCCCTAGGGCCCGCGGAGGTCCAGCAGGCGAAAGCCGAACTCCTGCGCGCGGTGGAGCGTTTGGTGGCGGCGCTCAAGAACAGCCCGGACCGGGCCAACGCCTCCCAGTGGGAAGCGTTCCTGCAACTGGGGGACTTGCCCAGCCCGACCTCGGCCGGCTCGATGCCATCTACGGGCGCTTTGCGTCCGGCCATGAGGGGCTGGAATTGGCGCTCTTTGCCGATGTGCGGCGGCAACTCCGGCAATATCTGCTGGTCTGCCGGGCCGCGGGGCATCCTCAGCTCAAGGCACAATACGAGGCGGTGTTGGACCGGCTGTCCAGCGACCTCGGGGCGATTGGCCCGGACTTCGCGTCCGGCACCACGTTGTCGCTTGCCCGGACCCTTGCCTGGCTGGAAGACGCCCAGCAAGCCGCCGAACTCCGCCACAGGGTGGCCGGGCACTTCGCCCTGCCTAACGTCAGCCTGCGGATTTCGGGCCGATTGCTCGATGCGGCCCTGGGCGGCCCGGTCGAGGAGACCGCCCCGGTCGAGGACGTGATCCTCGATACCACGATTTACGGAACGGGCCACACCCGCGGCCAGGCCACGGTGGAACTGGTCCCCAGCCTGGGGGCAGGGGAGTGGGATATCGTGTTTCGCGGAATCACCAAGACCGAAGCGACCGGCTATTCCAGCGGTGCGACCGTGCAAAGCACCTCGGTCACGCAGCTCGGGATTCGCAAACGGCTGCGCACCGATGGCCGGCGGATTACCGCGCTTGCGGCCCAGGCGGCAGCCGTGGTCGAAAGCACGCTCGGAAGCGTGACCCCTGGCCGGGGCGGCTGGCGGGCCCAGCAGGAGGCCTGGCGCCGGGCCGAGGCGCAGCGCCCCGCCTCAGACCGCATCGCCGCAGAGCATGCCCAGCAGCGTGCAGCGGCCCGCATGGACCAAGAGGTCGGCCAGCAGATCGAGGCCATCAACCGCTGGCTCGATCGGTGGATAGGCGGCCTGGAACAGCGCGGCGCCTGGCCGGCGTGGCTGCGGGCCTACTCCACCGCCCATGCCCTGCACTGGGCAGCGGTCCAGGGCGGCGGAAGCCTCTTGGCCGCCCCGCTCCCCCCGCCTGCGGCCAGCGCCCAGGCCGATCTGGTCCTCCAGATTCACGAGTCCGCCATCAATAACACCGCCGCGCGGGTGCTGGCAGGAATGGTGCTCCGCGAGGACCGGCTGATGGGCTGGCTGGCCGAGGTCTTCGGCCCCCTGGGGCCACCCTTCCAACCCGACACGGAGGCCGAGCCCTGGACGGTGCAACTGGCCCAGCAACTGCCGGTGAGCGTCGCCTTCGACAGCGGGCAATGGGCCGTTACCCTGCGGGGCGATCGCTACACCGCCGAAGGCCGCGAGTTCCCCGAACTGGACCTCACGTTGATCTACCAGATCGAGCCGGCCGGCCTGGGCTGGCAAGCCGTGCGCCAGGGCGAGTTGCGGGTGTATCCCCGGGGCTATGTTCCCGGGCGGGGGGTGCAACTCTCCGCGCGCCAGCAAGCCCTGCGCAGCATTCTCCAGCGGCGGCTGAGCCGCTGGTTCGACCCGCGCTGGACCCCCGGCGAGCTGAAGTTGCCCGCCCCGTGGGACCGCGCCGGTCCTTTGGAACTGGTCCAATGGGATTCCCGGCAAGGCTGGATGACCCTCGCATGGCGCCGCAAGACCCAGGAGCCCCTCCGCTGATCCAGCTTACCGATATTTGGAAGATCTACCGTCTGGAAGAGACGGTGGTCGAGGCCATCCGCGGCGTGTCCCTGCGCATCGAGCAAGGGGAGTTCGTGGCCTTGATGGGCCCTTCGGGGTCGGGCAAGTCCACGCTGATGAACACCCTGGGGTGCCTGGACCGGCCCACCTCGGGCAGCTACCGGCTGGAAGGGCGCGAGGTGGCCACCCTCTCGCCCGACGCCCGCGCCGAACTCCGCAACCGCAAGATCGGCTTCGTGTTCCAGAACTTCAACTTGCTGGTGCGCACGAGCGCCGTCGAGAACGTGGAGCTGCCGCTTTTGTACACGCGGGGGATGTCGGCCCGGAAGCGCCGCCGCCGGGCCATCGAAATGCTCGAGCGCGTCGGGCTGGGCGACCGGCTGGACCACCACCCCGGGCAGCTATCGGGCGGCCAGCAGCAGCGGGTGGCCATCGCCCGGGCCCTGGTCAACGACCCGGCCATCCTCATGGCTGACGAGCCCACCGGAAACCTCGATTCCCGCACCAGCCGCGAACTGATGGAGCTATTCGCCCGGCTCAATGCGGAGAACCGCATTACCGTGATCCTGGTGACCCACGATCCCACGGTGGCCCGCTACGCGCATCGCGTGGTGGTGCTGCGGGACGGGCAAGTGGTGGCCGATACCACCGACCATGCCGCCGCGCTGGCCTGGCTCCATGCGCCGGCCGAGCCGTAAGCCCCGTTCAATGCACGCGCTGGCCCGGCCGGGCACCGTCATCGGGCCGGAGCAAGAATATCTCGCTGCCCCCGGGGCCGCTGGCCAGCACCATCCCCTCGCTCAGGCCGAACTTCATCTGCCGCGGCTGCAAATTGGCCACGCACACCACCAGCCGGCCTACCAGCTCCTCGGGCCGATACGCCCCCTTGATGCCCGCAAACACCGTGCGGCGCACGTCGCCCCCCAGCCCCAAGGTGAGTTTGAGGAGTTTTTTGGCCTCGGGCACGTCTTCGGCGGCCAGCACCCGGGCCACCCGCAGGTCCACCCGGGCGAACTCGTCGATGGAGATGAAGGTCTCCAAGAGCGGCTCGGCCTTGAGCGGTTCGCCGCTGTCAGGGCCGGGCGCCGCCGCGGAAGCCGCCGTCGCCGCAGCCTCCTCGCCCTCCGCTTCCGGCTGGCGGCTGGCTTCGATCATCGCATCGACCTGCTCCCGCCGCATCCGCACCAGCATGTGTTCATACGGCCGCACCGGCGCGCCCACCAGGGGCGTCTTCGACTCGTCCCAGTGGCGGATGGGCCGCTCCAGGAGCTGGCCGGTCCGCTCGGCCAGGCGCGGCAGTACCGGGGCCAGATAGATGGCCAGTTGCCGGAACAGGTTCAGCCCGATGGTGCACACCTCCTGGAGCCTGCCGGCCTGGTCGGCATGGCGGGCCAATTCCCAGGGGGCCGAACGCTCGATGAAGCGGTTGGCGCGGTCGCCGGCCGCCAGCACCAGGCGCATGGCCCGGTGATAGTCGCCCGACTCGTAGCAGGCCGCGATCTCGTCGCCATCGGCCGCGGCCTGGGCGAACAATCCGCCATCCTCGGGATAGCCGGCCGATAGCCCGCGCCCCGCGGCGAACCGCGCCGTCCGGGCCGCCAGGTTCACGATATTGCCCACCAGGTCCGCATTCACCTTGGCCACGAACTCTTCCAGGTTCAAGTCCAGGTCTTCGACCCCGCTGGTGAGCTTCGAAGCGTAGTAGTACCGCAGGTACGAGGGGTCCAGGTGCTGCAAGTAGGTCGAAGCCTGCACGAACGTCCCGTGCCGCTTGGACATCTTCTGGCCGTTGACCGTCAGGAACCCGTGGATATGCACGCGCGCCGGCAGTTGGAACCCGGCGGTCTTGAGCATCGCCGGCCAGAACAGCGTGTGGAAATACGTGATGTCCTTGCCGATGAAGTGGTGGACTTCGGTCTCGGGGCTGCGCCACCAATCGTCCAGGCGCTCGCCGTGGCGCTTGCACCATTCCAGGGTCGAGCCGATGTAGCCGATCGGGGCGTCGAACCACACGTACCAGTAGTTGCCGGGGCTATCGGGGATCTCGAAGCCGAAGTAGGGTGCCGGCCGCGAAACGTCCCAGTCCAGCAGCGGCTGGTTCAGAAAATGCCCGCGCAGGTAATTGGCCACCTCGGGCTGGAGCGCCCCGCTCTGGGTCCACTGCTCCAGAAAATCGTGCAGGCGCTCGATGTTCACGAACAGATGCGGGGCGCTGCGGACTTCGGGCCGGGCGCCCGACAGCGTGCTCCGCGGTTCCAGGAGGTCGCCGGGGCTGTAGGTCCGCCCGCACTTCTCGCAGTTGTCGCCGTACTGGTCCGGCGCCTTGCAGAACGGGCAGGTCCCCTGCACGAAGCGGTCGGCCAGAAAGGTCTGCGCGAGCGGGTCGTAAAGCTGCGTCACCTCGCGCTGGACCACCAGCCCCGCCTTGCGCAAGGCCGCCCAGATCTCGTGGCAAATCTGCCGCGTCTCCTCGCTGTTGGTGCTGCCGTAATGGTCGAACTCCACATCGAAGCCGCGGAAGTCGGCCAGATGGGCCTCTTGCATGCGGGCGATCAGCGCCTCCTCGGTAATCCCTTCCTTGCGGGCCCGCATCATGATCGCCGTCCCGTGGGTGTCGTCGGCACAGATGTAGATGCACCGCCGGCCCCGCAGCTTCTGGAAGCGCACCCAGATGTCGGTCTGGAGGTACTCGACCAGATGGCCCAGATGGATCGGCCCGTTAGCATACGGCAAAGCACTGGTCACTAGGATGCGCGAAGAACTCATGCCTGCGGCGGTCCCTCCTCTTGGCGAACGTAAACGATTCCCCGGCACGGCGGCGCGCGGGTATCCTGCCCGCACCCATGCGGCCGAAATGGCCGCGCTCCAAAATCACGCAACCCCCATAAGCGGCCCACACGGTGACGGGCACCTGCCTGAAGGCGCAAGACATGTATTCTACCCCTTGGGCCGGTGTCTCCCAAGCGCTTTGTGAGGCAAAGGCCCGCGTAAACGCCGGGCCTATGAGCCGCTTGCCCGGCAAACGCCCGTAAACGGGTATGCGAAAGCGCCGGCCGCACCGAACCCTCACGGGCCCGGCGCTTGCAACCTTACGGCTTGGGTTGTTGCACCTTTTGCGGCCCGATGGCCAGCACCTCGCGCGGCGGAAGCGGCGGGAACTTGGCGTGCGGCTCGGTCTGGTACCAGTACGCCACCGAGGCGATGTCGTCTTCCAGGGGCAGATAGCGCCCCGAGCCATCGGCCATCCAACCCAAGGCCTGGATGGTGACCTTCAGATCCTTCTCGAAGCGCACCGGGTCCACGATGTGCCAGCGGTACAGCCCAAAACGCTGCCCCGGCAGGTAGATCACATCGGGGGGCAGCACCTGGGCCAATCCGGAATACGGCGTGCTGAAGATCTGATACCGCCGCGTCTGCCGGTTTTCGAAATTGTAGGAGCCGCAGAAGTAATCCTCGGTCCCGGTGCCGCAGATGGTGGGGAACTCGCGGTCGCCATCCAGGTAGAACTTGATCTCGCCCTCGCCCCACCAGCCCGGGCTGCGGACCTCCCAGGCCAGATAGGTCCCCACGTAATGCCCCCGGCCCTGCACCCCATCCAAAATGGTGTACACGGTTTTGGCCGGCAGGCGGGGCACCCGCCGGAACTGGGCATGGAAATAGGCTGCGTCTTGCGGGACCTCGGTCAGCGTGTAGTTGATCTGGTAGTAGAGGACCATGTCGCGGTCATCGCGGTTCTCCAGGGTGATGCGGGCTTTCTTGCGGAAAGGCATGGTCCAGTAGCAATTGAACGCGCTGCCGGGGTTGACGCACACGGCCAGCGAATTGATCTGGCAGTACACCCCCCACCCGCAGGCGAAGAAATCGCCCAGCGGGGCCTCGACCGAGGGTTCCGCCTCGTCATCCCAGTAGAATCGCAAGATGTAGTGCCGGGTGCGGTCCAAAGGGGCCGGTGTCATCCAGATTTGCTGGATAGCCCCGGAACCGTTGATCTCGCCCAGCGTGAACGTGCTGTGGGCCCGGATGCGGACCGAGGGCGAAACCTTCCAGCCCCGGCCCAGATCGCGGGCGGCGTGCTTGCCGGTGCCTTCCTCGGCCATGCCCCCCTTGCCTTTCTCGCCCGTGAGATTCTCTGGGCTGATCGATCGCGACAGCGCCGGCGACAGCCGATGGAGATTGCCCAAGTTGAGTTCCAGGCCGTTGAAGGGCGGCAGCCCGCCGCCTGGCGGGTCCTGGCCAAAGGCCGCGGCCGAAAAGCACGCGCTGGCCAACACCGTACTTACCAGAACGATCCACCCTCGATGCATGGGTCGCCTCCTCGGTCTTGCCGGAAACGGGAAACAGCAATACGGTTCCGCTAGAGCATAGCAAGAACCGCTGGCCGCCGGGAGGTGCGCAGCTCGCCGAGCGTCGCGGCGGGCTTTTCAGCGGGGGATGGCCTCGGCCAGCCGGGCCTTGACCTGCTCGATCTGGGCCGGCGAATAGGGCTGGCTCTCGGTGAGGGGGAAATCCACCTTGAGCTTCAGGCGCCCGACCAGGGCATTGACCGCGTCGTCGCACAAGCGGCGCTGGGACTCGGCCCCGCTGGGGACGCCGGTGCCGCTGGGGCGGGGGTCGTCCAGAAACGTGGCCAGGGCGTGGAGGACCTCGGGGGCGTCGATATCGCGCACCACGCCCAGAAGGAATTGCCGCACGGCAAGGTCTTTCTCGGCCGTGGCCTGGAGAAGGGCCTGCCGGGCCTGGCGGTCGCCCAAACGGGACAAGGCCACCGTGGCCGCTAGCCGAACGGGCACCGGCGGCGTCCAGTCCTCGAGCTTCGTGCGGCTGTCGCTGCTTTCGGTGCAGAGTTTTTGGAGCGCCGGGGTAACCGCTGCCGCCGGGCCGTAGCCCAAAAGCAGCACCGCGGGGGCCGAGGCGGTGTTCCCCTCGGCCACGCCTTGGGCCAAGGCCTTGGCCGACGCCGGATGTTTGGCCAGCACGGCCGGGTCCCGCTTATACAGGCTTGCGGCGGCGGCCCGCTGGACCTCAGCATCCGCATCGGCCAGCAGGTGGACCAGCACCGGCACTGCGGCGGGGGTGTTGCCGGCTTCGAGCAGCGCCACCACCTCGCGCCGCACCTCGACCGACGGGTCGCTGGCATAGCGGGGCAGCAAGGGGACCAGCTCTTTGGCCC
The DNA here is from genome assembly GCA_037442445.1 of Planctomycetaceae bacterium. GTDB lineage: Bacteria > Planctomycetota > Planctomycetia > Pirellulales > Thermoguttaceae > JANLFZ01. The sequence goes on along the minus strand of JBBIQF010000142.1, from coordinate 482 downwards.
GGCCGGTCAACTCCGAAATCGGCTCGTAATCCCCGCGGCGTACGGCCGCGAGGGCCTTATCCAATTGTTCGGCCAGGGGACTGGCCGAGGGCTGCGATTGGCTCACGGCATCGCCTTTCAGTTGGGCGGGTGCAGGGTGCGGAAACAGGATGGCGGCCAGGCCCGCGCCGGCCACCAGAGCCAGCCGGCTCCGCCCTCCGGGCAATCGACGGGCCAGGCGCATGGCATACCCCTCCGCCTATGGGTTCATGGTGTTGGCATGGTCCTTGGGGATGAACCGGCCACGCACATCCGTGTAGCCGTACATCAGCCAGTCCACCTGCGTGTTGCCGTAGAAGTCGCGCACACCCAGGTAATGGCCGAGTTCGTGGGCCAAAGTCTCGCCCACCTCCACGCCGGCGTTGTCCTCGAACAGGCAGTTTCCCCCCAGGTTGCCAGCATCGGTATCGTCTCGGAATGGGGTCGTATCCTGCTCGTACTCC
>JBBIQF010000141.1:0-13884 GCA_037442445.1 Planctomycetaceae bacterium | reverse complement strand
GCCCCGCCGGGCACGATGCCCGCGCTCCGTGGTGCGCCGCCCCCCGCGCGCAGACCATCAGGCCGCTTTGGGCGGCAGCTTGGCCACCGTGCGCAGCGAGGTGGTCAGCTCTTCCAACTGGAGCCACGGCCGCAACCAGGCCACCGCCTGGTACGACCCCGGTGCGCCGGGGACTTCCTCGACCTGGATGCGGGCTTCGGCCAGGGGGAGCCGGGCCTTCATCTCGGGCGTGGGGTGCGGATCGGCGCAGACGTACTGGGCGATCCAGCGCTCCAGGTAATCCTGCATGTCCTGGCGTTCCATGAAGCTGCCGATCTTGTCGCGGGCGATCACCTTCAGATAGTGGGCGATCCGCGAGGTGGCCATGATGTACGGCAGCCGGGCCGAGATCGCCGCGTTGGCCGTCGCGTCCGGCTTGTCGTACTTCTTCGGTTTCTGGCAGGTCTGGGCCCCGAAAAACACCGAGTAATCGGTATTCTTATAATGGCACAAGGGGAGGAAGCCCAGCTTGCTCAGTTCGGCCTCGCGGCGGTCGGTGATGCCGATTTCCGTGGGGCACTTGAGGTCCGGGTCGCCATCGTCGCTGCGGAACACGTGCGCCGGCAGGCCCTCGACCAGGCCCCCGTTCTCCTTGCCGCGGATGGCCACGCAAAAGCCCGTCTTGGCGAAGGCGTCGGTCAGGCGCGCCCCGTACACATAGGCCGCGTTCATCCAGGCGTAGTGCTCATGGGGCACGCTCTTGGGCCGCCCCGAGGCATCCAGCTCCACCTCCTCGAAGTCGAACTCCTCGACCGGCTTGGTGTGCTTGCCGTAGGGCAGCCGCGACAGCACCCGCGGCATGACCAGGGCCACGAACCGCGAATCGTCCGAGTTGCGGAACGATTGCCACTTGGTGTACTCCACCGAGTCGAAGATCTTGGCCAGGTCGCGGGGCTGCGCCAGTTCCGTGAAGCTGTTCAGCCCGAAGAGTTTGGGTGATGCGGCGGAGATGAAGGGGCAGAACGCGGCCGCCGCCACCCCCGACACCTTCTGGAGCAAGTCGATGTCCTCGGGGTGGTTGGTAAACTCGTAGTCGCCGATCAGCGCCCCGTAGGGCTCGCCGCCGGGCATGCCGAACTCGTTCTCGTAGATCTTCTTGAACAACTGGCTCTGGTCGAACTCCACGGCCCGATCGAGGTCCTTGAACAGCTCGCGTTTGGAGCAGTTGAGCACCTTGATCTTCAACTCGGTGCCGGTCTCGCTGTTCATGACCAGGTAATGCAGCCCCCGCCAGGTGCCTTCCAGGCGCTGGAAGTCGGGATGGTGCATAATGGCCGCCAGTTGCTTGGAGATGGCCGCGTCGATAGCCTCGATGCCGCTGCGGATCGAGCGGATGAGGTCCTTGCTGACGGTCACCGTACCTTTGAGGGCCTCCTCGGTGAGGGTCCGCAGGAGTTCGGCCGCGCGGTTCCGTTCGGTCTGCTTGGTGGCCTTGATGGCCTGGTCGAGCAGGCTCCCTTCGGCGACCTGGATCGCCGCAGCCTGGGCCTGGGCCTGTTGCTGTTCACCGGTGCTCATGGATCCACCTCCTCATCCTACGATTCTTGCGTGGGTTCGCTGGACAAGCCGAGCTGCTGCGAAAACTTCTGCAACTCGTCGGTGTTCTGAAGCACCTGTTCCAGAATGCCTTCCAGCTCGGGCGAGACGTCGATCTTGGTCATCAGGTCGCGGAGCTTGTTGCGGGTCTCCAGCAGTTTGCGCAGGGCCGGCACCTGCTGGACGATGCGGGCCGGCTCGAAGTCCTCGATGGAGTTGAACTTCAGTTGGACGGCCAGTTCGGTGCCGTCGGCCTGAAGCGTGTTCTCCACCCGGAGGTTCAAGCCCGGCGTCATCCGCTGCATGACCTCGTTGAAGTTGTCCCGGTCGATCTGGATGAACTTCCGGTCGCGCAGGGGCTTGAGCGGCTCGGTGGGATGGCCGGAAAAATCGCCCAACACCCCCACCACGAAGGGAAGTTCCCGTTTTTCGATGGCGTCGCCCACCTCGACGTCGTACGTGATGTGGACCCGGGGCTTGCGCACCCGGTCCAGCTTGTGTTGGATACTTTCAGGCATGGTTCGCACCTCCGGATGCTTTCACAGGGAATTGGGAGTGGCGCCGGGCAAGGCACGCCCCGGCCCGCGCGTCGTCGCTCTACTGGCTCGTGCTTCCCCCCGAAACCCGCAATAGCCGCTGCCACCAGCTCAAGGTGGTGGGATCGGCCGTCAGCTCCTGGAACAGCTCGGGCAGCGACATCCGGCCCAAGCGTACCGTTTCTTCCAAAAAGAACGAAATGGGCGATTGCGGCTCGGTGCGGCGGAAGAAGTCGGCGATGCGCAACAGCACCTGGAAGGCCTCTTCGCGATTGCGCACCGGCCCCAGGCCGCCGGAGGCGGGCACCCCCGCCCCCACCGGGCCGCCATCGCTGCCCGGGGCCGCCGCCACCCCGTCGCCGGGGGCGGGTTCGGTGCCGGCCGCGGGGGCGACATATTCCTCGACCTTGCGGCGGCAGGCGTCGATGGCCTCGCGGATCTCGCCGACCGCCGGGGCGTTGGCCGACCCGCACCGCTCGTCCAGCACCAGGCTCAGCCGGGCCAACTCTTCGGCGCAGGCGGCGATGTCTTCGTACAACCGCTGGAAATGTTCGGGCGGGGTTTCGGCCACGGCCTTGTTGAACTGGTCGAGGCTGGGCCCCCCCTCTTCCAGCCGCCGGGCCCGCTTGTCCGGATCCGTAATCGCTTCGATGGCTGCCGCCTGGCGATAGTCCAAGAGCGAATACGGCCCGCAGCTCTTGCCCGCCGTCAGCGGCACCCGAAGGATGGGCGTCACCAGGTTTCCCCGCGACGAGGTCTCGTTCAGCCGCCCCAAAGCATCGACCCGCTCCAGCACGCCGTCGGGCGAATCCAGCGGGGGGAACAGCCCTTCCCAGTACCGCTCGACCAACTCCCGCACCAGCCGGAATCCGTCACGCAAGCCCGCAAATCCGTAGCGGCGGACTAAAGGCTCGGCCAGAAGGATGGCCACCTCCAGGTCTTTGGACTGTTCGGTCAGGATGCGGATTCCCAGCTCGAGGACTTTGGCCCATTCGGGCGGGGCCGGCTTGCGCTTCTGGCCCAGGTCGTCCACCGTATCGCCCGATTCCAGTTCGGCCTTGCGGGAAATGGCGGCCGTGTCGCGGAATTGCGTGTACAGCGAATCGAAAGAGCGATTCTCGCGAATGTCGAACCCGGTAGGGCTATCGCCGGGAATGGGCGCCAGAAGTCGCTCAAAATCCAGCACTTCAGGACTGGCCATACCGGACCTTCCTCACACGGATATCCCCTGGACCTTCAAGGCGTGGGCCAGACGTTGCAGCGCTTTGGCGTGCAGGCGGCTGGCCCAGGACTTGCTGATGCCGATGCGCCGGCCCGCTTCCTGGAGGGTCAACCCTTCGAAGTAGGTGGCGCGGATGAGTTGGGCAGCATCCTCAGGCAAGGTTTCGATCAACTCATGGAGTTTGCGATACACCTCCTCCCGCATCGCCACGGAAACGGCCGACGGGGCCGCGGGGTCCGCCACCGATTCCGCCTCCGAGGGTTCGCCCGGCGCGGTGCCGGTGGCCAGGTGGACGATGGCCAGGGCCCGCGTGACCCGGCGGAACCAGCGGAGATCGGATTCGGGGTCCGCTTGCGCGCCCGCCTCGCCGCGCTCCTGGACTTCGGCCTCCAGGACCGCGTTGGCACGCTCCTCGGCGCGGAGTTGGTTTTGTTCATTTCGGCCGAACCAACTCATCTTCGCCAGCCCATCATAAATCGCCCCGCGAATCCGGTAGTAGGCATAGGTGGAAAAACGGTTGCCGCGGGCCGGATCGAATTCGCGGGCTGCCTCGACCAGGCCCACTTGGCCATAGGCGATCAAGTCGTCCAGCTCCACGGTGGGGGGCAGTTTGCGGTGGATGGCCACCGCCAGCGACCGCACCAGGCCCTGGCACTCTTCGACCAACTCCTGTATCGAATCCGGAGTGGTTGCCATTTACCTCTCCGCCAGGCGCGACCAGAGGGCCTCCAGCCGCTGCCGCGATATGTGGTCATCCCACAGGCTCTGGGCGACGCGGCCGGCCACGACCCCCCATCCGGCGCACCACTCGGGCCGTTGGCGGAACTCTCCGACCAACATTGCCTGCACCAATTCGCTCAATATGGGAACCGGCACCAAGGGCTGCCCCCGATACCGGCGTGCGACCTCGGCCAGGGCGGTCCGCTGCGCCGCGTCGAGCCCATCGTCATCCTCTCCTACCCCGGCCGTGTGCTCCAACACGCTCTCCAGGATGTCGCGAACAAGCTCCGATTGCCGAGGGGATGCGTCGGGCGACTCAGGGCGGCCGGCTCGATCTGTCGGATCCGGGGGAATCGCCATACCACCCTTTATGTTCGCTTTCGCGCCCCAAAAGGCCCCAAAGGAACCACCCAAACGACGCAGGCTGCGCGGAAATATAGGTCAGGCGCCCAAACCGTGCGCACAACGTTGATAAACAGGCCAAGCGAAGACTACGCCGATTTACTCCCTGCCGAACCCACAGTTCGAGGGGGCGCCGCCACAGGCATCACCACACGCGGACAAGCCCTACGACCGGGGTGGCACGGGATGATCGGAAGAACAGTGGCCGCGGTCTCGCCCGCCGGTGTCTATTATCGCGCCAATGTTGAGAAAGAAAAGCCACCCCCCCAAAAAAGCCGCCGAAAATATGCCACCAATTCTGGTGCTACTGCTTGGCCCAAATGTGGTATGCCAGCGATGCTACGGCGCCCAAGGCCAGGAGAAAGTCCACGGCGATGTCCGCGTTGGGCAGGGCCTGGTATTTCCGCTCCTCTCGCAGCGCGGCGGAGGTCCACTGGAGTTCGGCCTGCTCCTCGGGCAGCTTGGCGAATACGTCCTTAACGAAAAACTGCCGGTCCTCGGTACTACCGGTCCCCACGAAGTAGCATCCGCTGAAAAACAAAGGTTCGCTGTGGGGGTCCTGGTCGTCATCCACGCCGTAGCCCGCGGCAAGGATGTTGGCCAAAGGTGCCTGAATCTGGCGAATCTTGCAAAGCAAGGCATACAACTGAGTGTTGCGGGGCTTTGACAGGGCGTCGCGTTCTTTGAACAATGTGTACACCCAGTCCTCAAACGCCCCGCAAGCATGTGCCGAAAGGGCTTCCAAGCGTTCGGCCAGAGGAAAATTGGTGACCGAAAATCCCTTGCCAAACCGCCGGGTGGCGTGTTCTCGGCCCATGCGCCGGGCCATCTCGCGGAAGCCGGGCTCCTCCTCCATGCCGGTTACCAGGGCGGTCACCGGGCAGCGGACCTGGCCCACTCGCAACACGGTTGCCAGGTCCTGGCGGACACATCGCTGCAAGGCCTCGCGCTCTTTGGGGCCGCGGAGCAGCACCGGGAAAGGCAAGAGGGTCATAATGCCGTTGAAGGGGCACACCGGCTGGCGGGCGCGGCGAATGAGGTGGCAGAGGTAGGCCAGGCGGCGATCCTGCTCGATGGCCTCGTCGGGGCCGAGGACCACCGCCCGGCCGGGCGCGGCACCCGGCAACACCCGCTGCATGACCGCCGGTGCCGTGGCCGCCTCCACGTCGCCCGGCATGAGCGTTTGTCGCGGATCGAAGCCGGCCGGGGCCGAAAGACCCGCCGGCACCGCATCGCCGCTTGGCGCGGCGGGCGGAGCCACGGCATCGTACAGCGACTGGCCCGGTTCGGCCACGATGGTGCCGGTGGGGCTGATCTGCCCGGCCGGCACAGCCGACACCGGCGCGTGGGCCGCCGGCACCGGAGCAGCCACGGCCCCCTTGGCCGCCAGCCGGCTCAACGCCGACGCATTGCTGGCCACCACATAAATGCCTTCCGGGTTGGCGTACCAGTGCAGGGCTGCCGGGCCGGGGGGAAACCCCTTGATGTTCAAACTGAGCTTGGCCGCACTGAATAGCGCCTGCTCCTGCTCCTCGCCGCTGGTCCCCAGAATCAGAAACAGGGGGATTTGGGCGATGTTGAACCCCTGGCGGTCCAGTTCATCCAGCCCGGCTTGCCATGCCCGTTCGATATCCTCAAACGGCGAGACGTCGCCCTCCAGCCAGAGCTTCATGGCGTAATAGACCACGATGGGGATCAGCACCAGCAGCAGGGCGATACCGGGGATGTAATAGGGCTGGCGCACCAATGCCTGGAAGAACGGGCGGTCCTTGCGGTAGTAGAACACCACGACCTCGATGGCCACGCACAGCACCAGCACGAAGGCGGTAAGGAAGGCCACGCGGGCCGGCAGCGAAAGGCCCGACACCCGCCGCCCGCTCCGCAGCAGCTCGCCCGGCGAGGAGAACAGCGAGCGGATGAAATTGACCAGGGCGTACAGCAGGTTGAGCGGGGCGTACAGGATTTCCCGAAAAATGCTCCACATGGCGGCACCCGGGGGGTGGCTTCAGCACACGGTGTTTCGGTCGAGCAAACGCTTCGGCACGCGACGTATCGGGCTTGGAAATACCATCAGGCTTGGAAATACAAGTGGACCATGATGTTCACCAGCGCCAGCACCAGTCCGGCCAGCGAGGCCCAGATCAGGGTGAAGGGCCCATCCAAAGGCGGCGCCCCTTCGATGGCGATCGCCCCGGCGCTGATGGTCGGCCGGCCACGCCCCAGTTGGATGGTCATAGCGGTGCGGCGGGCCCATTCTTCGATCGTTTCCGGCAGTTCCAGGGCCACGGTCAGAATGGGCCGCTTCTCCTCGTCCCCGTACAGCCCGCGGAACCCCAGGATGACGGCCAGGTAGAACACCTCCAGGGCGTTCTTCTGGCGCAAAGCGGCGGCCTCGCGGGCTTTATTGAAGAACTCCTCGGCCCGCAACTGGGTGTTGAACAATTCCCATTCCAGCGAGTTGTTCTTCCACCATTCGCGGTGCTCCCACGGGGCCATGAGAATCAACAGCTCGTCGATCCAGGCCACCAGGGCGTACTTGGCCAGCGTGGCATCGGGCCCCTGGCCGGCGGCCGATTCCACCCGGTCCAGAAGGGCTTTGAGGTGGATCCGCTCCTCGTCCCGCGCGATCGGTTCGCCCCGTTCGATGCGGTCCAGCAGGTCCAGCACGTACAGGAAAACCGGATCGACGGCATTGGCGAATTCGGGCGTCATTGTTGCGAGGGCACGGCGAACAGGGCGAATTGCAGCGGGTACTGCCGGTTGCCGATCGTGACGATCAGCGTACTGCTCCCTTGAAGGGATTCGCGGTTGGCGATCAGCCGCTCTTGCAGGCGCATGGCCAGGGTCTGGTGGTCCAATACGTCGCGCCAATACACGTTGCCCCGGTTGACCTCGAAATACAGCCATTCCCGCGGGGGCAAAATGGCCGGCGCCTGCGTCAGGTGCGTCAGGTGCAGGCCCTCCAGCCCCCGGCGGAAGATATCTTCCACCTGCCGCTCGCTCCCCAGTTTCCAATTCAAGAAGCCGGGCGACAGCACCGCGATGCACTGGCGGTCGTCCAGCACCCCCCGCTTGACCCCCACGTACCACTTCCAATCGGGCTGAAGCCATCGCGGGTCGATATTCACCCGCAGCATGTTCCCCTCGCCCACGAAATAGCGGTGCTCGTACACCGCGACGCCCACGAACCCCAAATGCCGCTCGATCTGCTCCTTGACCCAGAAGAAGATGGTGGCCAGGTCGTCGTGGTCGTAGGCCGGGATTTCCGGGCAGCGGCGGGTCTCCTTATTGAAGATCGACAGTTGCCCCAGCACGCGGACCAGCTCGCGGTACGCCACCAGGGGATGGATGCCCGACGCGAACGCCACCACCCCCAGCGTGGCATACGCGGCGTTCAGCTCGGAGAGCATCAGCAGCCGGTCCACATCGCGCGAGTCGGCCTGCACCAGCGACACCTCGCGCTCCACGATCTGCTGGGCCAGCACCTCGATCTTCTTGCCCACGATGTCGTACACCGCCCGCACGATATCGCGGCCCAATGGGGGCCAGGCATCGATCGATAGCACCGGCGGGATGTAGCTGGGGTCCAACTGGGGTGTGGCCTGGCGCTCGCCCGCCCGCTGGATCTGGGCGATGGGCAGCACCTCGTAGCCGGCCAGATCGTCGGTCGAAAGCAACAGCCGCACGTTCAAGTCGCGGAAGGCGATCTCCTGGTCGTTCCCCCCCGCACTTTCGTCGGGAACCGAATGGCGGCTTTCGATGTACCGGACGTTATCCGGAGCCCCATCGGGCGCCACATTGGCCCGGCCCAGTTTCAGCTTCGGGACCCCCAAAAACACCCGCACCGTCGGCGAGCGGGCAAATGCCGGCTTCAGGTCCACGCGGTCCGGCTCCTGGCCCGGCTCCAAGGTCACCAGCGTGCCATCCTTCAGCCGCGCATGGCAGGCGTTCAACTGGAACTGGCCATTGCCGATCGCCTCGTGGCTGAACTCGACCCATCGCAAGCCGTAGTGATAGGGATGGTCGAACTGGACCGAGGTGGCCAGGGCCTCGGCCCAATGGCGGTCGGCCGCCTGGAGGTGATGGGGTTGCAGGAACAACCCTTCCGACCAGTGGACCGGCAGATTCTGCATCGCGCGGATCCCTCGCGAGGACCGACCCTCCCCGAAGCGCACCCGGAACACAAGCCCGGCGGCACGCGGAGGCTTTTCGCCCAGTACCCCTCCGCCGAGGTTACCGCCGCCCCAGGGCCTGGCCCCCCATGCGGTTCCCCGGAAGCCCCGCCGGTTGGCGCAAGTCTATAACTCGGCGGCTAAAGAAGCAAGGGCGGCAGCAAAAACGCCACGACGCAATCCGCCACAGTCCGAGCATCTTTCCGACACCCATGCGCCTAACACGGCCGCTTGCCGATATTCGCCCCAGCGCATTTACCCCCAGGCCCGTTCTCCATCCCCTACTCTTTGGCAGCCCACCCCGGTAGAATGCCGGGTGCAAGGCGGACCGCACCTCGCTTGCCCACTGAGTGGCCTGGAATGTCTCGAGGCAAAGCCTCCTCGCCTGTGGATTGGCGCACCCGGCCTGGCGGCCCGGGGGCCGCGCCAGCCAGCCGCTGGCCTAAACGGATTGTTCTGACCACGCTGGCCTTGGGCCTGTTGGGTCTGTTGGCGTATCTCTTGTTCCCCCCCCGGTACCCGGTCACCCGGTTCGTGTTTCTCCCCATTGCGGAGTACAGTGCGCTGTTGCCTGCGGTGCCCGCCACGCTCTCGGACGTGGGTACGCTCAAAGCCTCTTGGGCCCCGGACCGCAGTTCCGAGCTCCTGGAGGCCTCCGGCACCTGGGAGGCCATCCGGCAGATCGGCTCTCGCCTGGGCGATCCGCCCGGCGGAGTGCTGATCTTGTACGCCAGCGGGTTGGGGGTCTCGGATGCTGGCCAGGCGTACTTGCTGTGCAGCGATTACATGCCCGAAGCTCGGGCTGGCCCGGCCACCAAAGCCCCGCCGCGTCCCGCAGAGGCTGCCCGCAGCACCCAGGCCCCTAGCGCCGAAAAACGCTACCCGGTGTCCGACCTCTTGGCCGAACTCGCCTCGCCCCAACGCAAAGCCAAGCTCAAGCTACTGATCCTCGACGCGCCGTACGTGGTTTCCGATCCCCGGCTGGGCGTGCTGGTCAACGAGTTCTGGCGCCTGGTGGAACAGGAGGTCCGCAAGACGCAGGACCCCAACTTATGGGTGCTGGCTGCCGGGCAGGCCTTCGAATCGGCCCACGTGTGCCCCGCCACCCGCCGCTCGGTGCTGGCCCGCTTCGTCGAAGAGGCACTCAGGCGCGATGCCGATCTGGAGCCCAACGGCAACCAGGACCGGGTGATTACCCTGGACGAACTCTACCGCTACGTGCGGGATCGGATGGTGCTGTGGTCCGACCAACAGTGCCGCTGGCCCGACGGCCAGTATCCCCGGCTGCTCTGGGGCGGAGGCCCGGCCCCGCAGACCGACGACGACATTCCCGCCAACCTGGCCTTAGTGGTGCTGATGCCCGCCAAGCCCGAGGCCGGCGGCTCGCAGGAGGCTGCCCCGGCGCCTGAAGGGAAACCGGGCGCGGCCAAAGAGGAGCAGCAAGCGGCAGCCGGTGCCGGCGGCGCCGCCGAGTCTAAAGCGGCCGCACAGGCCCAAACCCAGGCTCAGCCCCAGGCGCCTGCTCGCAAGCAAGAGTCGGCGCAGCCGGCCAGTGCCGCAAACGCCGCGCCGGCCAAACCCGCTTCAGAGGGCGAGATGGCTTTGGCGGCCGGCGCCGCACCGGCCGGCAAGGACCAACCGCCCAACAACACGCCGCCGCCCGATAAGGCGCAGGGGGCCGACCCTGAGCAGCGCGAGGCCCAAGCCCGCGCCCAGCGCGTGGCGTTCCGCAACCTGCTGCGCCAGGCGTGGGCGCAGCGCGATGCCTTGGCGGCCCGCTCCGCCCGGGGCCAATGGGCCCCCTGCGATTACGCGCCCCACTTGTGGCGGGCTTTTGAAGAACAACTCTTAGGATACGAACAGCGCTACCGCTATGGCCACCCACCCGGCAAGATGCTGGCCGAACTGGCAGAACTCGTGCGCCCCGCCGGTTCCGACCCCGCCGCAGGCGAGAGCTTTTTGGGGCGTCTGGCGGCCATCGAGGCCCGCGTACTGGCCGGTCCCGCGGCCCAAAGCTATGCCCAATTGGCCGACGACGATGCCATTGTCGAGCGGGCGGTCAAACTCCACAATCGCGCCCTCTGGGCTGCCCCGCATTATGTCCGCTGGTGTGGCCGCCTGAGCTTTACCAGCGATCAGACGCCCGACTGGGCCCCAATGCTGGCCGACCTGTTGGAAACCCGTTTGCCCCGGCTGGCCAGGCGGGTCGAAGAACTCCAGGGCCAGCCAGCGCAGGCCGATGGCACAGGCGCCCAGCGCCGGGAGATGCTTCGCGACCTGGCCGATGCCGTGGCCGCGGTCCAGGAAACGCTCGACGACCTGGAGGGCCGGCTCCGCCGCGAGACCCAGCAGGTGCTCGACGCGGTAAGCAGCGGCAATCGCCGGGGCATGGCCGCCAGGATCGAGGCCCTGTTGAGCACCCCCCTGGTCCGCGCCGAGGATCGGGGGTGGCTGTTGGATGCCTGGGAGAGTTTCTCGCCCGAGTTGGCCGAGGCGGTGCCCCGGCGCACTCCCCCTTCGCCGGACCCGCTCCGTTGGACGCGGTTTTGGGAGCAGGCCGCCCTGGAGCTTCGCCTTGTGCGCCTGGTGGAACCCGATCCGCCGGTGCAGCTCCCGGCCCGCAATCTCTTGGAGGGCCGCACAGAAAAGGACGAGGCCGCGCGCTGGGAGGCCTTCCGCAATACCGGGGCGCAGCTCCGGGAGTTCTACGAGGCCATTCCCGCCCGGCTGGCCGCGGAACTCAGCGCGCCGCCAGACACGCCCCACGCGCAACCCCCGCCACCGTTGGCACGTCCCGGCGAAACCGCTCCGGGCGGTTCCGCCGCTTCGGCTTCCTCCGCGGATTCGGCCGGCCCGCCAAGCACCGTGCGACTGCACCATGCGGCGGGTCTGCTCCGGCTGGCCGATGCTCGCGACGCCTCGGCCCTGGACCAACTCTTGGGCGCCGCATTGGACCGCATCACCCTGTTTGCCGTCCACGTGCCGCCACGCCCGCAGGCCTTCGTCCGTGCCCCGCCAACCCTGGAGCTGCGCCGCGATGGCCAGTGGACCCCCCTGAAGCTTGAAGTGGGCTTGACCGGCGCTTTGCCGCCTGAACTGGAGGCTGCCTTGACGCTGGCCTATCCGGCGGCGGCGGTCGAAGTCCGCGACCCCGGCGGCAAGGCCCTGCGCCCGGAATCGCCCCTCCGCCTGGCCTTGAAGCAGGGCGCGGCCCACGTCCAACTCGAAGCCCGGGCCAAAGACCCGGAACATTTCGACGCCGGCACCCTTTCGGCCACCATCGAGGCCGCCGGGCAATTGGCGCGGTCCGCCATCCGGCTCCACATCGCCCGCTCCGACGATGTGTTGTTGGTGATGGAGCGGCTGGATCCTATCACCGATGCCCGCTTTGAGCAGCGCCGCGAGAAGTTGCTGGACGGCTCGGGATGGGTCATCACCGCCGAGCTGTTCTCGAACCGCTCGACCGAGTTCGTGTTCGGGCTTCGGCACGAGGCAGGCCGGCCTCGCACTGTGGAGGTCCGCGTGTGGACGCTTCCCCCGTGGCACCGGCCGGGACAGGCCCGCGTAAGCCCGCTGGACGAGTTTGGGCGGGTGCGGCCAGGTTTTCGTCCGGTGGCGGGCCCGGTACGCATCGCGCTTGCGGCCGACAATCGCCCGGCAACGCTCCGCCTTGTACCCGAACCGCCAGCGGCGCCCGCCAGCCCAAAGGGCAAGGAATCGCCGGGTAGTGCGGCGGCCCCTAGCCCCGCTGGTGCCGACGCCGGGCCCTCGGCCGGCCCGGCCGGCAGCAACCCAGCCCCTAGCGCAAACGCCCCCGCCCGCGCCCCACCCCCCCCCTCCCCTGCCCCGGCTGCCGGCTCCGCTGCCGCCTCGGCACCCAGCCCCAATACGGGCCAACAGGCCGGTGGCAACACCCCGGCCACTGCCGGCCCCGGGACTGCCGCAAGTCCACCCGGGGCCATCGACATCTCTTCCGGCCTGGTGTGCGTCGTGCAAGAGCCTGGCGAGGCCACCCCGGCCAAGCCGGCGGCCGGCACACCAGCTCCGGGCAAGTCCTGGATCACGTGGGTGGACTTCAAACCGATCCATCCGGCCCGCTATGTCACCGCCGCTGTGCGTTACGTGGACGGAAAAATCGAGATTCGCGCCCAGGCGGTCCGCAACTCCGGGTATCTGCCCTCCTTCCCCATCCCCATCGTGTGGAGCAACGCCGCCCAGTACGCCACCAACGCGCCGCGGGTCTCGTCGGGCAAACTGGCGGGGCCCGATCAAACATTGACCCTCTTTGCCGAGGTGCCCCGGAACGTCGGCACCGCCGAAGTGCATCTGGCCATCGATGGCTATCCCCGCGCCTTGAAATACCTGGTCCGCACCGACCGCGAAGGCATCGTGGTGCCCCCCAGCCGCGATGTGTATCGGGTACGCATCGCCCGGCCTCGGGATGCCGCGGAGAAGTACCTTCGCGTCCCCATGAAGAACAAGCTGCGGGTGGACCTGGAAGTGGATGCCCCCGACGACGCCTTCTCGCCCGAAGCCGCGGCCTCGGGCGCCGCGGATGTGGTCCAGGTGTGGTTGAGCCGCATGGAGAACTCGGACCCCATCGCCGAGGGGCGCAAGGAGTTCATGGCAGATCGCGCGGTGCGGGTTGGGCTGGACCAGGTAAGCCCCCAGGGGCCGCTCCAAGTGTCGGCCGCGGTCGGCGACCTCCAGGCCGCCTTCGACGTGGGCGACCTCCAGGAAAAGGTGAAGGTGCGGGCCCGGCTCGCACTCCAGCGCCCGCCGCGGACCGCCGAGGACGCCGTGGACCTGGTGCTCGATGGCGATCCCCCGGCAATTGCCCTGGATGCCCCCGATGCCATCACCCTGGGCGAGGACCTGCCCGTGGCTGCCCGCGCTACCGACCGCCTGAGCGGCGTCCGGAAAGTCGAGGTGGGATTCGACGTTGCGGGCACCGGTCAATTGCGCGACGATCAAGTCCGCGCTACCCTGGAACCGCCCAATCTGGATCGGCCGGTCGTCCTCCCCACCAAAGAGCTGAAACTCAACGTGGGCCAGGATTACACCCTGATTGCCCGGGCCACCGACTTCGCCGGCAACACCGCCGAGGCCACCCATCGTTTTTCGGTCAAGCCCGTTGCCAAACACCCCGGCGCCATGGCCCAGCCGGCCGCACCGGGCACCATCGTGGGCACCGTGACCGCCGAGGTGGGCACCCCCCGCGGTATCGCCGTCGAGGCCGAAGGGCTGCCCCCGCACG
>JBBIQF010000140.1:13202-13954 GCA_037442445.1 Planctomycetaceae bacterium | reverse complement strand
CACCCGCTGGATGACGCCCCGGAACAACATCTCTTCCCCCAGGCCGGCCAGAGCGGAGATCAGCGCAAGGTCCAGCAGATTGCACGAGCGGAACAAGGGGATGACGATTTCGTCCAGGGCGGCCAGCAGGCGGCGGAACGGGGGCCAGGGGACCCTAAGCACCAGGGCCATGATCCCCAGAAGGGGCAAAGCCCCCAAAGCGCCCCAAACCCAGCCGGCCGCCTCCCAACGGATGGCATCGTAGAGCGGATAACCCAGCAGCCAGCCTAGGAACAGGGCCAAAAGCCCCACGCCTCCCTCCGCTGCCAAGGCCAGAAAAGCAATGTGGGCGTGTGAGGGGGAAGGCTCATCGTGCATAGGACGCCAGGGCCGCTCAAGGCGCAAGGGGGGGCGGGAGGCACGGGCTGCCCGCCAGTCGTGCCGCGCTGGCGGTAGTCATACTGAGCGGCGGGCCGGTTGGCAAGATGCGGCCCACCGGGCAATTCACCGGCCGCCACAAGCGGCTGCTGCTGGCCGGAGCCAAGAATCCCCATGGGACGGCGGTCTTTGCAGCCTGCGACTCTTGGGCGTATATTGGCGGCCACGGGTTACGGCTTCGTGTTGGCGACGAGGACACCAGTCATGCGCCCCTTTGTGAAGCGGTTGTGCATTGTCGCGGCTTGGGTTACGGCGATGGCTTGCCAGGCGAGCGCTTCGGGTGGCGAAGCCCTGGCCGCCGGGCCTGATGCCGGGTCGCCGCCGGCCACGCTGGA
>JBBIQF010000140.1:9294-13156 GCA_037442445.1 Planctomycetaceae bacterium | reverse complement strand
GGTTCTGGCTCAACGGGAACATCACGGCCGAGGGGATCACGGCCGACCTGGAGGCCATCGAGCGCGTGGGCATTGGCGGGGTGCTGATCATGGAGGTGGACCAGGGCGCGCCGGAGGGCAAGGTGGGGTTCATGAGCGATGCCTGGCGCGGGCTTTTCCGCCACGTGGTTCACGAGGCCCAGCGCCTGGGCTTGGAAGTGAACATGAACAACGATGCCGGCTGGAACGGCAGCGGCGGGCCGTGGATCAAACCCGAAGAGTCGATGCAGAAGGTGGTTTTCAGCGAGCTCGAGGCTGCCGGGCCCCAGCACCTCGAAGCCCGCCTGCCGCAGCCGGAAACCGTGGCCGGCTTTTACCGCGATATCGCGGTGCTGGCATTCCCAACGCCTGGCCCATACCGCATCGAGAACATTCGGGGCAAGGCGGCGTTCGAGATTGGGCACGCCGGGCACAGCGGGAAAGAGCCGCCGGCCGGCTCGGCCATCCAGCGCACCGGGATCGTGGACCTCAGCTCGCGGATGGACGCGGCGGGCCGATTGGTCTGGGAGGTGCCCGAAGGGCGGTGGACCATCGTGCGTCTTGGCCACACCAGCACGGGAATGCAGAACGCCCCGGCGCCGGCCAGCGGCCGCGGGCTGGAATGCGACAAGCTCAGCCCCGAGGGGGTCGAAGCCAATTTCCGCGGGATGATGGCCCGCCTGATCGCCGACGCCGGGCCCGCGGCCGGCAAGACCCTGGTGGCCACCCACGTCGATAGCTGGGAGAACGGCTCGCAGAATTGGACCGCCCGGATGCGCGAGGAGTTCCGCAAGCGGCGCGGCTACGACCTGTTGCCGTTCTTGCCGGTCTTCACCGGACGCGTGGTCGATGGGCTAGAGATTTCCGAGCGCTTCCTCTGGGATCTGCGGCGCACGGTTTCGGAACTGGTGGTGGAGAACTACGCGGGGCACCTGCGGGAGCTGGCGCACCGGCACGGCCTGCGGTTCACCATCGAGGCCTACGGCAGCCCCTGCGACCACCTGGCTTACGCCGGCCAGTGCGACGAGCCCATGGGCGAGTTCTGGGTGGGTGGCGGGGCGATGAATACGTGCAAGGGCATGGCCTCGGCCGCACACATCTACGGCAAGCCCATCGTGGGTGCCGAAGCCTTCACCGCCACCGACCAGGAACGCTGGCGCGATCACCCCGCCACGGTCAAGGCCCTGGGCGACATCGCCTTTTGCGAAGGCATCAACCGGTTTGTCGTGCACCGGTACGCCATGCAGCCCTGGCTGGACCGCCGGCCCGGCATGACCATGGGCCCCTGGGGACTCCATTACGAGCGGACCCAGACGTGGTGGGAACTTTCGGCCGGCTGGCACCAGTACCTGGCCCGGTGCCAATACCTGTTGCGCCAAGGCCGCTTCGTGGCCGATATCGCCTACCTCGAGCCCGAGGACTCGCCCCAGGGCTTCCACGATCATCCCCGGCAGGGCTACGACTGGGACCAGATGAATGCCGAGGTGCTACTGTCGCGGGTTCAAGTGAAGGAGGGCCGGCTGGTGCTGCCCGACGGCCTGAGCTACCGCCTGCTGGTACTTCCCGAAACCCGCACCATGACGCCGCGCGTGGCCGAAAGGATCAAGGAGCTGGTACAGGCCGGGGCCACGGTGGTGGGCCCCCGGCCGGTTCGCTCGCCCAGCTTGACCGATTTTCCCGACTGCGACGCCCAGGTGGACCGCATCGCGCGGGAGGTGTGGGGCGATTGCGATGGCCAGCGCGTCCGCCATCACCGCTTGGGCAAAGGGCAGGTGGTATGGGGCATCGCCCCCGAAAAACTGCTGGCCGACTCCGGCGTGCCGCCCGATGTGCTCACCTTCGCCCGCTTGCGGTGGATCCATCGCCGCGCGGGCGATACGGATATCTACTTTGTGGCCAACCCCACGCCGCAGTGGGTCAGTACGGCGGTCGGGTTCCGGGTGCGCGGAAAACCGCCCGAGTTCTGGCGCCCCGAGACCGGCCAGATCGAACCCGCGCCGATGTTTCTTTAATCCGATGGCGTGACCCGGGTGTTCGTGACGCTGGGGCCGAGCGAGTCGGTATTCGTGGTGTTCCGGCCGCAAGCCCGGCGGATCGACCCGGCCATCACCCTGCTGGCCGATGGCAAACCGCTGGCGACCGTCACCGAGCTGGCCCCGCAAATCACCATCGAAAAGGCGATATACGGGGTGCCGGGCGATCCGGCGCGCAGCCGCGACGTGCGCCAGGAGGTGCGGGCCAAGTTGGCGGCCGGGCAATACCGGTTCCCGGTTACCGATATGGCCGCCGGTGGCGACCCCGCCTATCACGTCGTCAAGACGCTCCAGGTGGAGTACACCTACCGGGATCGACGATTTTCGGTGCGGGCCCGGGATGGCGACTCTGTGCACATCAATCCCGAGGCCGCAACCATCGTGGTCGAAAAGGCTCTTTATGGGGTGCTCGACGATCCCAAGCGCACGCGGGATGTGCGGGCACTGGTGCAGCGCTGGGCCGATGCCGGCGAAAGCAGCTTCCCGGTAGCCCGCCTGGCCGCGGGCGATGACCCCGCCTTCGGCATCGTCAAAACCCTGGTGCTGGAATATACCCTGGAGGGAAAACGGGTAAGCATTCGGGCCACGGACCCGGATACGGTGGTGCTGGCCCAGGCACAGTCGGCCCCGCCGCCGGCCGAGCTTACGGTGGATGGTGCGGGGCAAGTCCGGCTGCGAGCCAGCCAGCCGGGGCGATACGAAATCCGCCTGGCTTCCGGCCAGGTGCTCAAGCGTACCGTAGCGCCGGCCCTTCTCCAGCCGGTGGAAATCGCCGGGCCGTGGGAGGTAACTTTCCCCCAGCCCGCCGGCCTGCCCGGGCCGATCCGCTTCGACCGGCTCGTCTCGTGGACCGAACGCCCCGAACCCCAGGTGAAGTTCTTCAGCGGCACGGCGGTTTACCGTACCCGATTCACCGCTGCCGACGCCTTGCGCCAGCCGGGCCAGCGGGTACTGCTCGACCTGGGCAATGTACAGGTGATCGCCCGGGTGCGCCTGAACGGCCAGGATTTGGGGGTATGGTGGCGCGCCCCCTTTGTGCGCGACATCACCGGCGTGCTGGCCAGCGGCGACAATCGCCTGGAGGTCGAAGTGACCAACCTCTGGCCCAACCGGATGATCGGCGACGAGCACTTGCCCGAGGACAGCGATCGCAACCCCAACGGCACGCTCAAGAAATGGCCCGACTGGCTCCTGGCGGGCAAGCCCAGCCCCACCGGCCGGCAGACCTTTACCACCTGGCGGTTGTGGAAGAAGGGCGATCCGCTTTTGGAGTCGGGCCTCGTGGGGCCGGTCCGGCTGGTGCCTGTCGTCTGTCAGTAGGCCACTGCCCGCGGCGGAGCTGGCCCGCTCTTGCCGGAGCGCCAGATTGTTGGCCAAAGAAGACGCCGGAGCATAGGCGGCCGGGCGCCCTGTGCCAGCTCATGGCCCTGGGCGCACAGGGTGAAACCGTTCGCCGGGCAATAGCATCGAGGTGATGCGGAGTCCGAACTTGTCCCCCACCTTGACCGCTTCGCCCAGGGCGATGGGATGGCCGCCCGCGGCAAGTTCCAGCAGCTCTTCGCAGGACTTGTCGAACTGGATGAGCGCCCCCGGCCCCCACTCCAGGATGCGGCCTAAGGGGAGGCGTTTCTGGGCCAGCGTGACCACCACGGGAATGCGAATCTTCAGCAGGCTGCGGCTATACCGGGGGAGGTCTTGCAGGCGGAGGGTGTGCCGGCGGACCGCCGAGCGCTGGCTTTGGCCCGCAGGGCCGGTGGATTGTTCCAGATTGCCTTCCAAAGTTGTCGCCATCTCGGCCATCGCCAAAGGGG
>JBBIQF010000140.1:0-9284 GCA_037442445.1 Planctomycetaceae bacterium | reverse complement strand
AAGGATGGATCCATTCAGGGCGGCGAAAATGGATATCATCGCCGCCAGGGCGACAGCGCCGCCGCCAGCAGGGCCGAGAAACTTGCGGGCCGCGGCAGCGGCGACCCGGTCGCTGGCCGCTACCTCGGCAGCCGACAGCACAAAAAAATAGGCGATGTTGGCAAGCTAGGGGGAGCGCCAGACGCCGTAATCGCTATTTGTGCCCCCGGTCGCCTATATGCCCTTTTTGGCACTGCCCCTATCGGCCGTTGCGGAAAAAAACTTGAGGCGGCCGAGTCCCCCCCTCGCACAAGGGGGCCGTTGCGTTGTTCTAACTTGCGCAGCGAGTTCGAACTGTTCCCCATATAAGGGGGATTTATCCTGCTTCGTCCCCCGCGTTTTGGGGCTGGGGGGGCAGTTGAGGGCCTGGAACGACGGATTGATAGATGGCGTCGATCAGCCGGCCGACGAGTTCCGCGTGTCCGGTTTCCAGGAGCAGGGCCAGTTTTCGGTGGAGCGTGCGGTTGCGGTTCATGCGGCGGGCCGCCTCCAACACGCCTTCGAAGCTGAGCGCCCCGCCCACGCCGAACCGGCTGTGCAGTTCGTCGAAATCGCCTTCGGTCCAGTCGCGGAACAGCTCGGGGTGCTGGGCCACGGCGTGGGCGACCTCGGGATTGGTGTGCTGGTCGAAGCGGCGGTACAGCAGCCGGGCAGGATCGAGGAAGAGCTCGTCGGCATCGACGCCCAGTGCCTCGGCCAGGCGGTGGAGCGTGCGGGCCTGGGGCCGTTTGCGCCCATCGAGAATGCCGCGGATGGAGCGGCGATCGACGCCTGAGCGGCGGGCCAGTTCCTCGAGGGTCACACCCCGGCGCACCAACAGCCGGCGAAGGTTTTGCTGGGGCAGATTGGACATCATCCCACCTCCGGTCGCGGAACCTGGCTGCCGGCCCGCGCTGGCCCGCCGCATGAACTTTTGTATAGTCGCCGGACGCAGGCCTGTCAAGGGGACCCATGGCGCCGATCCAACCTCGGCGCCCCGCCCGATCATCTCGCCCCGTTGCCGCACGCCGATCGTGTTGTTCAGGTGCCCGCCGGCCTCCGGCCTTCGGGCGCGCTGAGCGGCTGGAACCGCAGGCCCGCCTTCTCGGCCGCGTGCACCGCCTCGACCGCCTGCCGGTAGAAATACTCCTGCGCCCGGATGGGCGGGTCGCCGCGGGGCACGCGCCGGTAGCTGCCATCGGGCAATAGTTCGCGGGCCTTGACGTTATCGGCAAAGTAGATGCGGAGGATGTCGATCAGCCGGCGCCGCAGTGCGGGCGAGACCACGGGAAAGAGCACCTCCAGCCGGCGGTCCAGATTGCGGTGCATCCAATCGGCGCTGGAGAGATACACTTCCTCGTGCCCCCCGTTGCGGAAATAGAAAATCCGGGCGTGCTCCAGATACCGATCGACGATCGAGCGGACCTCGATGTTCTCGGAGACGCCCGGCACCCCGGGGCGAAGGCAGCAGATACCCCGCACGTTGAGCTGGATCCTCACCCCGGCGCGCGAGGCCTTGTACAAGGCCCGGATGATCTCCCGGTCCTGGAGGGAGTTGACCTTGGCCATGATCAGCCCTGGGCGGTCCGGGCTGGAGACCGTGGCCTCGCGTTGGATCAGCTCGATGAAGCGCTCCTTGAGCCGGCCGGGCTCGACGGTCAGCTTGGCCCACCCCACCGCTTCGGAGTAACCGGTCAAGAGGTTGAAGAACGCGGCCACGTCGGCGGTGATATCGGGGTGGCAGGTCAACAGGCCGATGTCGCTGTAGAGCCGGGCGGTGCGATCGTTGTAGTTGCCGGTGGCCAGATGGACGTAGCGGCGGATGCGGGCCGCCTCGCGCCGCACGATCAACAGGGCTTTGGCATGGGTTTTCAATCCGGCGATGCCATAGATGACGTGGCAGCCGGCATCTTCCAAACGCCGGGCCCAGGTGACATTGCGGGCCTCGTCGAAGCGGGCCTTCAGTTCCACCAGCGCGGTGACCTCTTTGCCGTTGGCGGCCGCCCGCTCCAGCGCCCGCACAATGGGCGAATCGCCGCTGGTCCGGTAGAGGGTTTGCTTGATGGCCAGCACCTGGGGGTCCTCGGCCGCCAGCTCCAACAGCCGAACTACCGGGTCGAAGCTCTCGTAGGGGTGGAACAACAGCACATCGCGCTGTTGGAGCACTTCCCAGATCTGTTCGTCCTGGGTGCCGAGCAGATCCTGGGGGCGCTGCGGCGGCCAGTCGGGGGCGGCCAAGGGGGCCAGCTCGGGCCGGGTGGAAAGCCCAAACAGCCCCGTGGCGTCCAGCATTCCGGGCACCTCGAAAACGGCGGCATCGCCCAAAGGAAGGTGGTCCTTGAGCCAATCGAGGATGCGGCGATCGGCCCCGGCCGAGATTTCCAGGCGCACCACCGCCCGGCGGCGCCGGGCACGCACCGCCTCTTCCACGGCGTGCAAGAGGTCGCTGGCGTCGTCGTCCTGGATGGCCACATCGGCATCGCGGGTGATGCGGAACACGGCGGTGGCCAGCACCTGGCAGCCGGGAAACAGGGTCGCCGCGCAGGCCGCGATCACATCTTCGACCCGCACCAGCCGCACGCCCGAGGCCCCTTCGGCCGGAAGTTCGATGAACCGGGGCGTGGCGGGAACGCGCACGGCAGCGACCATCTCGCGCGGGCCTTGGCCATTGCCGGCACGCACCACCAGCCCCACGTGCAGGCGAAGCCCCGGCAACAGGGGCACCGGCCGGAGTTCCTCGACAGCCAAAGGGGTCAGCACCGGCAACAGCTCGCGCATGAAGTAGGTGCGGAGGAACTGCTGGTCGGCCGGCGCCCACTGGGCCGGTTCCAGCACGTACACGCCGTGCTGGGCCAGTTCGTCCAAGGCGCGGCGGATGCCTGCCGTCTGGGCATCCACCATGCGGCGGACCCGGGCGTCGATGGCTGCCAGTTGCTCCTGGGGTGTCATTCCGGCCATATCCCGGGCGGTTACCCCCGCCGATCGCTGCTGCAAAAGCCCCGCCACACGGATCATGTAGAACTCGTCGAGATTGGAGCTGACGATAGCGAGGAACTTGAGGCGTTCGGCCAGGGGGACTTCGTCGCAAAGTCCCTCTTGGAGCACGCGATCGTTAAACTCCAGCCAACTCAACTCGCGGTTCAGATACAGTTCGGGGGATTTGAGGTCGATGCGGATCATGCCAGGGATCCTTACCAGGCGGGCCAGCGTGGGGGCGTGGTCTCCGAGGCGTGCGGCCGGCCCGGGGGCCGGCATCCCGCGGGGCGGGCAATCACGGCACAGGCCGCCACAAATGGCCCGCGTTTTCTACCGGCAGCCGCAGGGCCGGACCGTGCGGCTCACCCCTCTTCCAGCCGCGGCCGCAGGCCGTATACCTCCTCGAACATCCCTCCCTTGATGTCCAGCGCCCGCTGTTCGAGCATGAACTCCGACAAATCCGGCACGTAGATGGCCAGCTCGTCGCCCACGTGCTCGAACCGCAGGTGTTGCCACTGGCGCCCCGGCCCGCGGACCAGGGCGTCGGCCACGCGGAGGATGGCCGCCAGCTTGTTGATGGCCATGCGCCTTTCCCGCGGCTGCGACATGTATTCCAAATGCGAGGGTTTCGGCGGGCTCCGCCGGTGGTACCGCGCCACGTGCGCCACCAACTCGATCTCTTCCCGGTCCAGGCCGAAGATTTCGGAATGGGCCAGCAAATAGTAGCTGTGCTTGTGGTGGGCCTGGTTGCTGACGAAGGTGCCCACTTCGTGCAGCAGGGCGGCTACGCGCAGCAAGAGGCGATAGCGGCTTCCCAAGCCGTGCTCGGGCTGGAGGAAGTCGAACAGGCGGACGGCGAGTTCGGCCACGTGCTCGGCATGGGCGAGGTTGACGTGGTACTTTTCGGCCAGGGCCATCGCGGCATGGATCACCCCTTCGACCACCGCCCGGTCCTCCTGGCCGGTCACCTCGCGGGCCAGTTCCAACAAGAGGCCGTCGCGCATGGACACCCGGGAGACGATCATCTGGCGGGCGCCGGTCACATGGAGCAGATGCTGATAGACCAAGAGGGCGGGGACCAGCGTCTCGGCCTCGGCAAAGGGGAGCCCGAAGTGCCGGGCCAGTTCCTCGGCGGGGTGGCGCTCGCAGCGCCGTACCAGGTCATCCAGTGCCGAGCGCTCGACGAGCACCAAGTCGGCCGACTCGGTGGGGGTGCCGACCTCGCGGCTGGCGAAGCGGGCATCGCCTCCCACCGCCACGAACGAACGGATGCCATCCAGCGGCAGCGAACCGGCGCTGGCCCCGATCACCGTGGCGATATGCGTGCGGAGCAGTTCGGCCGACCGCTCGGGCGGCTCGTCGCTGGTGAACAGCGTCTCCTGGAGGCGAATGGAACCCAGGCGGAGGCTGGCCGCCTGGGCGATCTGCCCATTATCCAAGAGCGTAAGCAGCGTGCTGCCGCCGCCGACATCGACCACCAGGGTGTGGCCCTGGTTGATGCCCAGGGCATCGCCCACCGCGTTGCGCACCGCCGAGACCGTCAGGCGGCTTTCCTCGCTGGTGGCGATGACCTCGACGTCAAGGCGCGTGGCCATGTAGATGCGGTTGAGGAAGTTGTCGGCGTTGCTGGCCTCGCGCACGGCGCTGGTGGCCACGGCCCGCACCCGCTCGACTTTGTACAGGTCCAGCACGCGGCGATAATCCCGGAGGATCCCCACCGCCGCCCGCATGGCACTGGCCCCCAGCCGGCCGCGGCGAAACGTATCCTGCCCCAGGCGCACCGCCTGCTGGAGCCGTTCGAGGACCTCGATACGGCCATCGGAAAACACCTGGGCCATGGCCATCCGGACCGCATTGGCCCCGAGGTCGATGGCGGCCACTACCCGGGCGGAATCGCGTGCCGATCGTGCGTCTTCCATGGGCTTTTACCTCTTGCCTGGCCCAGCCCAGCCGGTCTCGCGTCCTGGCCGCCGCCGGCCGGCTTCGCCAGCACGCCCAGCCGGCGCGGAGTGCGAACTCACCCTCCCGCGGCGAGGACCTTCGGGCCGGCCCACGCCGGTCCTTCGACGGCTTCGATGAACTCCTCCCAAAACCCCTGCTCGGTAAGCCCCCGCCAGTAGCATCCCAGGGCCGCGAACCACTCGCGGCGGCGCGCTGCCCGCTCCTCGCGAAGAAAACGCATCCCCGGTTCCAGCACCCCCAGGAAGCCCCCATGCCCGAAGCGCTTCTCCAACCGCCGCGCTTCTTTGCGGGCTAGCCGATCCAAGTCCGCGATCCACACATCGCAGTCGTGCACGTCGCCCAGATAGGCTTGGATCTGTTTCATCACATCCAGCGCGGCATCGAGCCGGCCCCCATAGGCCGCACGGTAGATCTCCATCGTGTATCGCAACCGCTTGGCCGCAATCCGCATCCGGTGGTGCTGGGCGTAGTCTTCGGGATCGGCCAGGCACGTGCGCAGTGCCCATAACTGGTCCCAGCGGCTCAGGATATTCGTCCGGGCGTGCTCGAACACGGCCGGGCCAGGTTCCCAGGCCGCCGGCCGGCCTCGCGACAGGCGCTTGCACGTATCGAGGATTTGCCGGAGCACACCGCTGGCCAGCAGGTCCTCCAGCGACCGAAGCACCCGCGGCTGGAGCGATTCCCGCTTTTTCTCCCAGGCCACCAGGACCCGCGCGATCCCGGGTATGTGCTTGGGGTCGCGGGTGCTCAGCAACATCTGGTGGGCATAAGCGATCTGCACGTCCTTGTCACGGGCATCGCCCAGCTTGCGGGCGGTGCGCCGGATCGCCTTGCGCCACGCCTGCGCCCGCGCCTCGCCGACCTCCGCTTGAAAGACCCCGAGCGCCGTCCGCAGCCGCCGCGAAGCCACTCGAGCCTGGTGCACATACTCGATGTCCTCGGCCGCGCGAATCCCCTCGAGCTGCCCGCGCAGTCGCCGCACCTGGCGGCGGATCGCACGCGCAGCCAACCAGTACAGGCTGCGATCGGTATCCAACGTTATCCCATGTCACGCCTTACGAACCGATGTCCCCGGGCAGATCGGCCATCGCCACTAGTGATCTCGAAGACCTCTTGGCCGCTTGGGCCGCCCATGCCCCCATACACCATCGTAGCTTTTCGGGCAAACAGCCACAACGACAAACCCCCATAAAGAGGCAGGTCGCCGGCACGCACCGGCGGAAAATCCGGCCCGGTGCTGGCGGTACCCCTATTTTGGGGCACTTTGTGCCGTCAGAACGGCCGCATCCGGCACCACCGAGTGGGTAGCACGCCGCCTGTCCCTACCACGCCTTTCCCATTGCATCGCAACCGGCGGGTCGATCGGCGCCCGAGAGGGCCCGTGGTGTCGCATAGGGATTCCCGGCGCCCGCCGCCGCACTGTAACGGCAGGTTACCAAACGGGGGGCGACCATTGGCCCGGCGGGTTCCGGCGCCGCTTCACGGCCGATCCCACAGCTCTTTCAGCAGGCTGGCCACCAGCGCAGGATTGTCGCTGCGGCAGATGTGTTCGATGCGGTCGGCGGGGACGCCCAGCTTCTGCATGGCCGCCGTGATGCGTGCCCACAGCCGCTGCCGCGCCTTCCCCTCGGCCAGATAGAGGTCGGTGACCAGATCGCCCAGGCGCTGGAGCATGATCGAGTCGCGGTTCTGGTAGTAGTTGCGGATGACGCGCTCTTGATACGGCGATCGTTTGGCCATGCCAGGGCACCTTCAGCAAAGGCTGCGAGGAACACTTGGCCTATCATCGGCATTTTTCGGGTGCGATTCCATAGCCCGCGGCCGGCAAGGCTCGCCGGGCACCTCAAAACTCCAACTCCAAGAGGTCATAACCCAACTGGGTGTTGGGAAAAATGGCCCGGGCGGCGGGCAAGTCCACGGGGTCGTCATCCTCCGCGGTGGGATCGGTATGCACCAGCACCAGCCGGCCGGCCTGTACCGAGCGGGCAAGTTGGGCCACGGCCGTGGTGTGGCTGTGGCCTGTGCGGCGGGCCAACTCCGCCTCGGCATCGCCGAAATAGCACTCGTGCACCAGCAGGTCCACGTTCCGGAGATAAGAAAGGTACGGGGCGTGGGGATCGGCGGTGGTGTCGGTAACATAGGCCAGGCTGTGGCCCGGCCAGTCTAGGCGGAACCCCAGCGCTCCGCCCGGATGCGCCACGGGAAACGCGGTAAGCTGGCCCTGGCCTGGCAAAGGGGTGTGCTCGCCCAGGGGAAGGAAGCGGCACGGCAGGCGGGCGGGGAACAGCGGTTCGGCCAAGAGATGCTGCGCAATCGCCTCGATCTTTTCCGGCAGGGCGTGCACGCGGATGTCGTCCAGCGGATGCTGCCGCACCACGCTGAACAGGTAGGTCAGGCCCACCACGTGATCCAAGTGCGCGTGCGTGAGGAAGATGTCGAGTTGCCGGGTTTGCAGCCAGCGGGCGGCCCGGTACATGCCCGTGCCGGCATCGAGCATCACCCCCTGCTCGGGCAGCAGCAGGCAGGCGGTGTGCCGCCGGTCGCTGGGGTGATAGCCGGTGCTTCCCAAGAGGACCAATCGCATGATCAACCCGGCCGGCACGGCACAAGCGGTGTTTCGGGGGTGATCCTGGCGAGGCGCATCACCCGTCGCAGGGCCGGGCGGTGCGCCGGCCAATACTGTAGTAGGTGAAGCCGGCCTGGGCGACGCGGTGCGGGGCGTACAGGTTGCGGCCGTCGAAAATCACCGGCTGCCGCATCTGCCGGCGCATCCGCTCGAAATCGGGATGGATGAACTGTTTCCACTCGGTCATGATGGCCAGGCCGTCGGCCCCCAAAAAAGCCTCGTCGCGGTGCTGGCAGTATACCAGGCGCTGGCCGTAGATGCGGCGCACATTGGGCATGGCCTCGGGGTCGAACACCTGGGGGATGGCTTGCTGCGACAACAGCCAGTCCAGCAGCGTCAGGGCCGGCGCCTCGCGCACGTCGTCGGTGCCCGGCTTGAACGACAGGCCCCAGACGCCGATGACCTTGCCGGCCAGTTGCCCCCCGAAATGCTCGGCGATTTTCTCGATGATCACGCGCTTCTGCTGCACGTTGGTTTCGTGCACCGCATCGAGGATGCGGGGCACCAGGCCCACGCTGCGGGCCAAAGCCGCCAATGCCCGCACGTCCTTCGGAAAGCAGCTTCCGCCATACCCGCAGCCGGGGAACAAAAAGGCGAAGCCGATGCGGCTATCGTGGCCGATGCCCCGCCGGACATCGTTGATGTCGGCCCCCGTGCGCTCGCACAGGTTGGCCATCTCGTTGATGAAACTGATCTTGGTCGAGAGGATGGCATTGGCCACATACTTGGTCATTTCGGCGCTTTCGGGCGACATGGCCAGTAGCGGCTTGTCGGTGCGGAGATAGGGCTGGTAGAGTTCGGCCAGCACCTCGAGGACCTCGGGCCGCCGCGTGCCCACCACGATGCGGTCGGGTTTCATGAAATCCTCGATGGCGGTGCCTTCCTTGAGGAACTCCGGATTGCTGGCCACGTCGCAAGGCCGGCCGGTCAGCGCCTCCAGCCGGGCGGCCACCGCGGCGTTGGTCCCCACCGGCACCGTGCTCTTGAGCACCACGATAGCGCCGGGGGCCAGATGGGGGGCCAAACCATCGACCACCTCCCACAAGGCCGAAAGATCCACCGACCCGTCGTCTTGCGGCGGGGTACCCACGGCCAGGAAGACAAGCTCCGCCGGCCGCACGGCCGCCCCAAGGTCGGTGGTGAAATGCAGCCGGCCTTCTTTAGCGTTCCGCTGAATGAGTTCGGCCAGGCCCGGCTCGAAGATCGGAACCTCGCCGCGCCGCAGGCGCGAGATCTTCTCCTCGTCGCAATCCACGCAAACGACCTCGTTGCCTGTCTCGGCAAAGCAGGTGCCGGTCACCAGGCCCACATATCCGGTGCCGATCATCGCAATTCTCATGGCTGGCCTGCCTTGGGGGGTTGGGGAAGACGGGTGACAGGTGTCGGGGAACACATAACCTGGCGCGGGATGGCCCCCGCGTGGGCTTAGGAGCGAACTGGCCGGCTTGGCCCACCCTGCTTGCCAGCGGCGGCCCATGCCCCCTTGCCCACCAAACTATAGCTTGTGGGCGCTCAGGGCTGTTTGCCCACCGCCCGCGTCACTCGTCCTCTGCCCCCCGTCACGAGTGCCCCGTCGTCTCTTCCCCGTCACCTGTCACCTGCCCCCCTGTCACCTGCCCCCTATCACCCGTCCCCCATCACCGCTCCCCTATTCCTCATGGGGGACGCGTTTGACGGCCACCAGGCTATCGCCTTCTTCCAG
>JBBIQF010000139.1:0-13957 GCA_037442445.1 Planctomycetaceae bacterium | reverse complement strand
CCAGAACACCGCCGGAGCACCCGGTTACAGCTTGCTGATTTCCGGCAGCAGCCAGGGCTTGCGGTACTCGGGCCGCGTAAGGAATTGATTGGCTTCCTCGTCGCCGACGAAGCGGTACGTGGCCGGGTCGAACCGCAATGTCCGCCCCGCACGCCACGCAGCATTGCCCAAGTGGCACAGCAGGCTGGAGGGCTGGCCTACGGTTTCCAGGTCTGCGGCCGGCCGCTGCCGGGTCCGCATGGCCGAAAGGAAGTTCTCGATGTGGCCCCGGTCGTTGTACCCCCCGCGGTCTTCCAGCACCTGTTTGCCGCCGGGCCCGAAGGCCCGCCATCGCGAGTTGCCGATGATCACGTAGCCTTTGTCGCCGAACACGGCGGCCCCCTCCGCCTCGCCTTCCAGCGGATACGGCGACCAGATCCGCAGCTCGTAGGTCAGCACGCAGCCGGCGTAGTCATACGTGACCATGAGCGTATCGGGCCATTCCTGGGCATCGTCGAAGTAGTACTTGCCGCCATGGGCCGAAACGCGCAGCGGCACGGCCGGCAGCGCAGGCGCAGGCAGCACATCGCCGCTGGACCCCCGGGACTGGCGGCGCCAGGCCTCGCCCGCGGTTTCCATGGCCCAGCGCGCGATGTCCAGCCGGTGCACGCCGTCGTTGCCCAGATCGCCCGTCCCGTAGTCGAAAAACCACCGCCACGACCCGTGGAACCGCCGGATGTTGAACGGCCGCAACGGAGCCGGCCCGAGCCAAAGGTCGTAATTCACGCCGGGCGGCACCGGGCCGTCGGGCGGCCGGCCGATCGACCCCTGCCGCGCGCTCTCCCACGCCTTGGCCATCACCACCCGCCCGATGCTCCCCTTGGCCAGATACTCCATGGCCCGGTGGATGTGCGGCCCGCTGCGGGCCTGGGTCCCCAACTGCACGATGCGGCCGTACTTGCGTGCCGCGGCCACCATCGTCTGCCCCTCCAGAATGTTGTGCCCGTCCGGCTTCTCCACATACACATCCTTGCCCGCCTGGCACGCCAGAATGGTGGGAATGGCGTGCCAGTGGTCCGGCGTCCCCAGCACCAGGGCATCCACCGACTTGTCGTCCAGCGCCACGCGGAAATCCTCGATGCCTTTGGGCACCGGCCGGCCCGATCCCTCCCACGACTTGAGCCGCGCCGCCAGCACCCGCTGGTCCACGTCGCACACGTACCGCACCTCCACGTCCGGCAGCGAGGCGAATCCTTCCAACAGGGCCCCACCCCGGCCGCGGACCCCCGCCACCGCCACCTGGATGCGGTCGTTCGGGCCAGGCCGGCCCGCCGCCAGCACCTCGCCGCCGATCACCGTGGCCGCCGCCACCCCGGAACCTGCGTTCCGCAAAAATTGCCGACGATTGATGCTCATAGGCGTTCCCTTTCGCTCAGCGTTTCGCCCCCGGCGCACGCTTCTGGGCCAATAGCCATTCGTACAGCGCCGGGTCGTTATACGCGGCGGTCCACGAATCGTGTCCCGCGTCCGGATATACGGTGAACTTCACGTTGCCCCCGGCCTGCTTCAGGGCCTCGACCATCCGCGTGGACCGTTCCAGCGGCACCACCGGGTCCTTGGCCCCATGGAAAACCCAAATCGGAATATGCGCCAGGCGCCTGGCCCAGACAGGGTCCCCCCCGCCGCAAATGGGCACCAGCGCGGCGAATCGTTCGGGCGTGGCCGCCGCCAGCGACCACGTCCCGAATCCCCCCATGCTCAACCCCGTCACCCAGATTTGGTCCTTATCGACCTTGTACTTCTCGACGATCTCATCCAGCAACGCCGTCAAGTCCTCGGGCTGCCACCAGCGATTGGCCGGACATTGCGGCGACACCACGATGAACGGGAACTGCTTGCCGGCCGCGATTAGCTTCGGAGGGCCATGCACCTTGACCCGCTCCA
This sequence comes from Planctomycetaceae bacterium, assembly GCA_037442445.1. Taxonomy (GTDB): domain Bacteria; phylum Planctomycetota; class Planctomycetia; order Pirellulales; family Thermoguttaceae; genus JANLFZ01. Next base: position 12,034 of record JBBIQF010000139.1, on the reverse strand, counting down.
GGTTGTCGCCCCGCTCGCCCGCCCCATGCAGGAAAAGCAACAGCGGCCAGGAGTCCTTCTGCCCGTAGTCCGGCGGCAAGTAAAGCAAATACCTCAGCGTCACCCGCACCACACGGTCCAGGTGTTGGGGAACCTGCTTGCCCGGCTCGGGCTTGCCCTCCTCCCCCGCAAACCCGCTCGCCACCTCCGACACGAAAGCACAAAACGTCGCAACGGCCAGTACCTTCCAGAGACTCATCCAAAAACCCTCCTCTTGTTGTAAACTACCAGGGTTTGTCGCTAAATAACCAGGGATCGTAAAACACACAAAAGTCGTCGCACCGCCTCATGCCCGTTTACTCGCCCGCCGGCACGATGGTCAGCCGCACCGCCGCCTCCTGCACCGGCTCGGCCAGGGCGATGGCGATCCGCACCGGCACGCGCTTGCCCGGCAGGTCCTCGTGGACCTCCTCGGCACGCACCTCGAAGCGCTTGCCCTGCGTATCGATCTCCACGCGCACGGAACTCGGGCCTTTGCCCACCACGAGCCGGCCCGCACCGAGCTCCTTCCAGGGATCGAACGTTATCAGCGCAGTCTCGAAAGTGGCCGGCGACCCCAGCACCACCTCATCGGTAACGCTCAGGCATCCCCGGCCCTGGCGCGAAAACCGGAAGCTCCGCTGGAGCTTCTGGAGTTCTTTGACCGGATACGCCGAGCGGAGGTCCAGGACCAGCGTATCGGCCTGGTCGGTAAACTCGGTCTTGAGCACCCGGGCCGCCGCCTGCCGGCCCGTGGCCTGAAGCTGCCCCGCCACCCGCGGTACCGGATGGCCAAACGAGTTCAGCACTTTGCTTTCGTAGCGCTTGCCGCTGAACGTGCGGCGGGTGTAAACCTCGGCCCCGGGGTCCACCAACGGCGTGTGGCCCGCAAGCGCCACCACAAACGCCCCCACGTCGTTGTGATTATGATGCTCGGCATTATGGCCGCCTTTAAGCGCCACCCCCAGGCACCGCTTGGGGTCGCCCGCCGGCCGGCAAATGAGGATTCCGGCATCGGCAAACCAGGTGCGAGGCTCGCGCGGCGTCTCGGTTTGGGCCGGTGCCCGCCGGCTTGCCGAGTTCGCAAACGCCAAAAGCCCCACCGCAAACAGATCGCGCGACGGGCCCGACGCCAGCAGCAAACCCCGCGACTCGGCATCCTTCCAGCCAAAACCGAAGCGCCGGCTCACAAAGGCCTCGGTCGCCACATCGGGGCGCGCCTCCACATGGCAGTCGGCAAACGCCGGATACACGCCCGGCGCGATCTCCAGCCGATGGCCAAACTGTGCAATTTCGCGAACCTTGGGACGCTCGAATAAGTCGATCTTGCCTCCCGTGGCCTGGAAAATGTTTTCCGCCAAAAGCACAAAATGCCCGAACCCGTAGTTCCAATATCCCAGCCCCTCCGAGCAGTAGCCGTCGGGCGTAAACCCATCGAGAAAGTTCTGAATATACTTCTCCGCCGCCGCGACGAACAGGGCGCGCCGCGGGCGCTCCGGAATGCGCGCCGTGGCCGCCACCGTGACCCCCGCCAGGCACACCGCGTTCCAGTTGTTCGTGACCGCAAGCCAGTACTGCCGCGGCTTGCCCCGCAACACCATCCCCTCGAAGGGCCGGAAAATCCGCCGCTCCAGCTCGCTGGCCATGCGCTTGCGGGTTTCGGCGGAAAGCCGGTCGCCAAGCCACCAGTCGATCGTGGCCAGATTGGCCCCCGTGGCCGCCGCTACCAGGTCGATCTTCATCACCTCGCCTTTGAACACGGCCAGCGAACCATCGTGGGCCGGCAACACCCAACTCTTCTGGTCCAGCGTGGCCCGCAGCGCCGCATCGATGGCCGGCAAAAACCGGCCGCGATCCTCCAGGCACTCGGCCAGCACCAGCGTCGCCAGCCGGTTCATCCGGGCGAACAGCACCCGCTGATAGCGGTCGCGATTACCGGTCCGCGAGTAATCCAAATAGAGTTCATCGGTCGTCTCGGGAATCGGCTGGCCCAAGAGCCGCTCGGCCTGCGGCACCACATCGCGGAAAGCGGCCGCTTTGGCCGCCGCGCCCCACGCCACCCGATCCGCGATCCGCGGGCCTGGCCCGCAAGGCGACTCGGGAAGCATGGCCGCAATCTCGGCAATCCGCGCCGCCTCTGGCCCCCCGCGCTGCGCCGCCCCCGCCGCACCCCGGGGTGCCGTCACTAAGGCCGAGGCCACGATCGCCCACACCACGCCACACCACCGCAAAGCGCTCACGTCGCACCTCCACAGTTCAGATGCCGCGTCGTGCCAAACCCCCGGCGATTGTAGCGCGGGGCACCACCGGCCGCAAGCAGGCGCCCCGCGGCCGCCTGACACCCCGCCCCGAAAACGGGGACGTTGCGCGTTTCCGCGCGGCGCGACGCGGTGGCCATGGGCCGTCGGCACGCCGGCGTTTGCGAACCCCGAAGAGGCGCGCTGAGCGCATGACGCTAGCGCAGGCTGTCTTCCCGTGCCCACCATGACCGGGACCGCGGCTGGGCGCAACTCATGGGGCCGTAAGACGTTAATGCCGTCCAGGCAGAGGCTCTCGGCTAGCCCATGGCCAGGGCGCAACCTGCGATGGCGGCCGGTGGCACGGTGCGCCAACCGGAACTACAATTGGTAGTGTTGGTGAGCTGCTCAGGAAAGCGGCAGGGATCTTGCAAGAGTGCGGGAAATCTTCCTCCGGCCGGGGATGGGCCGCGGTGAGGCGGTGGTGCACGGCAAACGCGGGGGAAGCCGTAACGGCGACGCAGCGACATCGGCCATGCCGTCGCAAAATGCAATGCGCCTACTTGGGAGACGAAGATGGTGTCGGAGGTGCCGCCCCAACGTCAAGCAAGAGACGGCGAGAATACCCAATCGACTAGACGCGGTGGCGCCCCCGCAGAGGCGGCGCTGAGGCCCGAGCTGCGCGGGCTGGGGTTATTCTTATTTGGCTGTACTGCGGTGGCCATCGCGGCCCACGGCGTGATGCTGCACGGGGTAGTTCAGTTGTCTGGCGAGCGAGCTGCCTGGGCCGCTGGACAGTCCGAGCGTGACAAACTAGCCGAGCGTTTGGGTAAAGACATCCGGGCAAGCCAGGACCGTTTGAACCAATTGCGGGCTGCGGCAAAGGCGATGGAAGAGGAACTTGGTTCCCGGCAGGCGGAGGTGGCTGGCTTGAATGCCGCTCGGCGACAGTTGGACGAGGCACGGGAGAAGCTTTCTGCAGCTCGGGGCGAAATGGCCAGTGCCGCCGCTGCGAAGGATGAAGCGGAAAAAGCCGCGGCCGCCTTGCAGGCCCGCAAGACGGCCCTGGAGGGAGAAATCCCCGTGTTGCAGCAGCAAAAGAGCGCTTTGCTGGGCGAGATCGCCAAAGCGCGGACCGAGTTGGAGGGTTTCAAGAAGGACGCTTTGGCGCTATCGGCGCAGGCGGCAGAAAAGGTCCGCCTTCAAAGCCAGATCGGAGATCTCCAGAAACAGATTCGCGATCTGGGGGCCGAGCGCGACGCGGCAGTGCAGGCGGTTGCTGCGCTCGCGCAGAAAAAGGCCGAACTGGACAACATCGAGAACCAACTCCGCAAACTGCACGGCGAGAAGTGGGTTTTGGAGAATGCCTTGTCGGAGGACACGAAGCAGCGCGAAAGCCTCAGGGCGGAGTTGGATAAGGCCAAGGCCGCCTTGGAAGTGGCCCTGCGGGAAAAAGCCGATGCGGAAAAAGCGGCTGCCGAGGCGGCTCGCCGCGCCGCCGAGGCCGATAGGAACCGGCGGCAAGCCGAGCTCCAGCTCCAGCAAGTCCGCGAGGACCTGGCCGGCGCCACGGCAGAACTCCGGTTGAAGGAGACCCTTATCAAGCAAAAGGAAGAGGAACTGCGCAGGCTGGAGGAGGGGCAAGCCCCCTTACAGGGCAAGCCGGGTGGAAGCAGCCCTTCTGCGGCAAAGGCCCCGGCGCCGCAGGGCGGGAGCAAGCCTCCAGAAACCGGCAAGGCGCCAGATTCCACGGTGAAACCCTCTGGGCCGGCCGCCAAGCCATTCGGTTCTTCTGGCGGGGTGCCGGTGCCGGCGGGCAAGCCCTCTCCGCCTGCGGGGAAACCGCCGGGCAAGGAGACGGCTGCCGAAAGTTCAGCCTCCAGGGGTGCCGCGGCTCGCCCCTCTTCGGAGCCAAAGGACGCCCCCGGCAAGCCTGACATCCCAAGCCGCCCGGGGAGCAGCCGATGAGTGGTCTTGTGGTTTGGAGTATGGGCACAGCCGCCGCGGTGTGCGCGATTCTTGGCGCCTGCGGGGTGTATGTATGGTGTGTCCGCTTGGCGCGGCGGCTGCCGCTGGCGGTGTATTCCGAGCGGCTGAGTTGGCAGGTGGCGGAGCTCGAAGCCCGCCGCGATCTCTTGCAGTCCGAGGTGGACCAGTTGCGGCTGGAGAAGGCTGACCTGGCTGCGGAAATAGGCGAAGCGCGAAGTTGGTTGCAGCAGAACCAGGCCAAGCTCGAGCAGCTCCCGGCCAAGCGTGCGGAAATCGAGCAGATCGAGGAGAAGCTGCGGCAACAGCAAAGCGCGCTCGAAGAGCTCGAGAACGCCACACTGGAGGCCAAGAACCGGCGGCTGGAGGAGGAAGAGAAATCGCAGCAAGCCATACGCGCCGTCGAGGCTGCCCGGCGTGAATTGAACGACCTGCAGACCCTAAAGGGGCGGCTCGATGCCGCTGTGGCAGCGCTGCAACAACAACAGCAGGAGCTCAGCAACGAGCTGCTGCGGCAAGAGGTTGCGCTACGGCTGCGAAAAGCGGAACTGGATGACCTCCAAAAAGATGTGCAAGCGGAGGAGGCGCGGCTGGCCGAGGTGCGCAAGCAGCAACAGGAGGCGGCCGACGCGCGTTGGGAAGCCGAGAAACTGCGTGCCGAAGCTTTGCACGAGCGCGACCGCTTGGTGGAGGAAGCGGCGGCCAAGCAAAAACTACTCGACACGCTCCGCAGTACGGTAGAGGGCCTTAGCCAGCGCGTGGAGGCTTTCCAGCACGCGATCGAGCCGCCGCCCGCGGAGAAGCGCCTGGCCGACTTCCTGCGCCCAGTGCTGGCGGTGCCGCCTGACGTCCGGCCGATCAGCGGCCGCAGCGCCGAGGAGCAGTTGCGGCTGGAAGCCTGTGCGGAGCATATCGAGAAAAACGGTTATCGCTTTCACCCCCGGGCCCTGCGGGCCTTTCACACGGCTCTGAAGACGGCCGATGTCTGCCCCCTGGTGGTCCTGGCGGGCATCTCGGGGACGGGCAAGAGCCAGCTCCCCCGGTTGTACGCAGAGGCCATGGGCATGCACTTTCTCAACGTGGCGGTCCAGCCACGTTGGGATGCCCCCCAGGACCTGTTCGGTTTTTACAACTATATGGAACACTCGTACAAGGCCACGGAGTTGGCCCGGGCGCTACGCCAGATGGACCGGGTGCACTGGCCGGCCCAAAGCGCGCAGGACAAGCTGGTTCAACACGGCATTCTGCTTGTGCTGCTGGATGAGATGAACCTAGCGCGGGTGGAGTATTATTTCAGCGAGCTGTTGAGCAAGCTGGAGATGCGCAATGCGCTGGGCGACGATGGTGCGGCGGAGCGCGGGCTTGCCGATATCGAGATCGAGATCGGGCCCCTCAAGCAGCAGGACGCGGCACGGCGCCTGCACGTCGGCGGCAACGTGCTGTTCGTGGGAACCATGAACGAGGACGAGACCACGCAAGCCCTCAGCGATAAGGTGCTCGACCGCTCCAATGTGCTTCGTTTCGGCAAGCCCGAACAGCTTCAACCCGAGAAGCCGCCCCGGCAGGCGCCCCCCGCGGTATATCTGCCGCACCAGGTGTGGCAGGGTTGGCTCAACTCCGAACTGCCTCCGGCGGAGCGGGAGGAGTTCGACAAGACTTTCGTGGCGCTGAACAAGATTCTCGTGGATATCCACCGGCCGTTCGGCCACCGGGTATATCAGGCCATGTACCGCTACGTGGCCAATTATCCCCGCTGGGTCGATGGCTGGTTTCCGAGTGCGATGGCCGACCAGTTCGAGCAGAAGATCATTCCCCGGCTGCGAGGCTTGTCGCGGGACCTGGACGAGAAGGCTGCCGGGGTGCTGGAGCAGGTTGGCTCATTGATCGAAAGAATCGGGGATCCGCCGCTGGCGGAAGCCTTCCGGCGGGCGTGCGACGCCCCGGTCTTCCAGTGGGTGGGAGTGCAGCGTGGAGAGGCTGCGGAGTAGCGAGCCTGCCTTGGTCGGCCTCGCCGAACCGTGGGCCCTGTTGGGGGGTGCGGCGGCCTCAGGGGTGGCGACCGACACGCTCCAGGCCGGGCTGGGCCCCTTGGCGGCGGCCCCTGTAGGCTGCTCGGTTCGGATAGCCGGCTGCTTGGAAGCATTGCCCGCCCACGGTCCGCCGGTGGAGGCCGGTGTGCTTGGAACCGCCTGGCAGGTTTACGACCTGCCCGCCTCGGAACTGCGCGGAGAAGAGCCTTTGCGCCTCCGTATCGGCAGCGAGGGCTACACGATCCGGCTGGGCGGCCAGGTACCGCGCCCCGCCGGCAAGAGCCGAGAAGGGGACGCGGGGGACCCTTCGGCCCGGCTCGAGGCGTTCATCGATTCGCTGGTGGGGATCATGCTGGAACTCCGCGCCCAAGCCGAGGAGTTTGCCGGTCGAGGCGGGGTGGCGTGCGGCGCGGGGGCCGGCTCTTCCTTGCCGATGGAACCTGAGGCCTTCGAAGCCGCTGGCCGGCTGCCGCTGGCCCGCTTGCCGTGGCAGCGCGCCGCTGAACTCCTTTTGGCGCCGGCCAGCGAGCCGCGCATGGATGTGATCGTACAGATCGCACTGCACTACCGCGATGCGCTGGAGCGGCTAGCCCAATCGCCGCGGCGCACGCTTCGCCGCCAGCGGCGCATGACCGCGATCGGCCGGGTGCAGCAACTCGACAGCGCCTGCCTCGAATGGTTCGTCCGCCAGCCAGGCCGCACCGCCACGGAAAAGGCCGGCACCGCCCAGGAACTGCTGGCGCTGGTACGCACCGAAGACTACGATACGCTGGAAAACCGGGTACTGAAGGATTTCCTCCGCCGGGCGATCGATGCCAGCAACTTGTACTTGCGAGAACACCGCGGCCGGTTCGACCAGAGCACTCGATACCGTGCGGTGGCGGCCCTGGCCGATACCTGCCGGCGGCTGCTGCGCGATACTCCCCTGGTCTCGGTCCGCTCTCTGCCCGGTTTCCCGCAGCCCAACTACGTGCTGCTCCACGACGCCGCCTACCGCGAACTCTGGCAATGGTATGGAAAACTTGTGCGGCGCCGGCAGGTAACCGACAACGCGTGGCAATGGCAGCGGCGGCTGTGGGCCGACTTCGTACGTCTCCGCGTGGCGTGCGAGCTGATTACCGCCCATCGGGTGCGCAACGGATTCGCGGCGCGAATGCCCATGGCGCATGACCTGTGGATCCGCCAAGAGCAGGACGCGGGCGCCTGGTTGCACCCTCTGGATTGGCCCGGCCCGGTGTGGTTGGACTTGGGTGTTCCTCCAGCCGTGGCCGCGCAAATCGTACATCCCGCGGCCGTACGCCAGAACCAGTGCGTCGCCGGCCTGCCGGTCGCCTCGTGGCTAGGCAAGACCGGGGCGGACCTGGCGATCGTGTTTCTCGCGGAATCGCCTCTACAGGGGCAGCGCCACGTTTGCCTTTTCCTCTGGGCAATCCACTGCGGAGCGGACGGCTGGGATAGCCCGGCCGTGCACAGCCAAGCCTGCCGGGCGCTAAAGGCCCTGCGCCGCATGGCAGGGGCTGCACCGAACGCCTGCACCTTCCGCGGGTTGATCCTCCGGAGTCATCTAGGGGGCGGGGTGAACGATCTGCCCGGCTTTGCACAGGCGGGCATCGAAGTCCTGCATTGCTGCGTTCCTGCGGACCCCACGGCGTGGCATGCCGCAGAAGGAATCCTGGACCTGCGCTACGCCTTGTACGAGTGCGCCGCTCTGGCTGCCAAGGGGGAATAACGTGCAGCACGTTGCCCAAGGAATCGATCTCCGGGGATGGTCGGCCGAAACCGTACTCGGGGCCACTTCGCCCAGTGGGGAGTTCACAGTCCTGGGGACTTGGCGTTCCACCAGCCCAAGCGTCTGTGTGCTGCCGCGGTTTACCGGGGAAAGGCCGCGGGCCACGTGGAACGCGATCCAAACCCACTGGGGACGCGGCAGCGGACTTCCTGGCAGCGATGGCGCCCGCGATCTGCTTCGGCGGCTCCCGGGCTGGCTGGTGTGGCACGCTTTGGCGGCGGAGGCGGGCAATCCGTTTATCCACCATCGCGATGCCGAGGACAAGGACGTCAGACACCCCCTTCGCCAGGTACTTCTCTCTTTGGTGGAAACCTTGCGTGAACCGACTTTACAACCTCCCAGCCATGGCCAAGCGGGGCCAGTGCAGCGGTATGTACTGGCCATGCCCGAGCACTTCCAGGAACGGGCGCAAGAGAACCTCCTGGCAGGTTTACCGTTTCCGCGGGACGACTGCCGGCTGCTCTGGAGTTCGGTGGCGATATGCCTGGCGTGGATCGCCTCGCTGCCGCAAGCGGCGTGTTCAAAATATGCCGGCAAGCGCGTGGCAGTGGTCGAGGCAAGTGTGGCGGAGGTCGCCGCCACGGTGCTGCAACTTCGCAGGCGTTCGGTTGGCGGCCGGCGCTTCTTGGTGCCCAAGCGAGACCTGCCCGAGGAGGGCAGTTCGCAGCGCTGGCCACTTGCACCGCTGGACCTGTGCCTGGCCGCAGAGTTGGCGGGCACGGCCTCCCAGGCCTCCACATTGGCCGAGGCCTGGCAAGCAGCCACCGGCGGCATGACCAGCGCGCTGTACCTTGCGCCCGAGCAAGTGCCCGAGGCCGCACGCCTCCTCGAAACCGCCCACGGATGGCGCTACCTGGACCTTTCGCCCCAGCGCCTGGCCGAGGCCCTTCGGACAGCGATCTCCTGCCCCGACATACCGTGGCTGGCCGAACTGTGGGACGCCGTCCGCCGCGTGGTACCTCAGGCCACCGATAGCCATCCCAATCATCGCCGGGCGCTCGTCGAGACACTCCGGCATGACGTCGCCGGCTGGCTACTCACCCGCCCCAATCCGCCAGATCTTGTACTGGTGACCGGTTGCGTTTCGGCCCTGCGCCTCGGGCCGGACGAGACGGTCGGCATATACCTGGCCGACCTCCTCCAGAAAAGTGTGACATGCAAGGTGCTGGCACCTGGGAGGGATTTCGATCCTGCCATAGTCAACGCGGCCCAAGGCGGTGCGGTTTATGGAGGCCGCGAACTCGCCGGCCTGCCGACTTACCTGGATACGCTCCCGCGCTTCTCAATCCTCGGAAAAGACCGGCTCCATTGGACCGACGTGGAATACGACCTGGTGCCCCACGCCGAGTGGGAAGGGGGAAAAGAGTACCGCCCTGGACCCGCGGAGCAGGAGCGGCTGCAACATGCCGCCATGATCCGCCGGGGGACCCGCTGCGTCTGCTTCCGCCTCCGCAGGCAGGGCAAAGAAAAGCACCTGCACCAGGAATTCGAACGCGCCCCGCTGCGGGATTGCAGACTGTCCTTCGACGTGGCGCTGCGTCCAGCGCAAGGCTTCGCGCGGGTGTGGATCATACCCGAACAAGCCGGCCTGTTTCGCCACCCCGTCTGCCTGGACTGGGATCGCATGAAAGACGGGCCCGCGGCCGGCGACGCCCCGCCCGACTTCCCCATCTGCTCGCCCTTGGAGCCCAAGCGGGGCCCCCCCGGCCATTTCCTCAGCCACTCCGGCGCCGAGTATGCCATCGCATCTTTCGCGCGTGCCGTCCAACTGGACCACTGGAATGCAGCCGGCGATTGGCTCGATGCGGTCGCCAAGCAACTGCAAAGCGGCACTCTGTACGGCTCCCACCCCGCTGGCGACGAAATCGCCGACTTCCTCAGGGCACTGGCCGACTATTACCGCTGGGCATGCCAGCAAGGCACAACTCGGCTCTGCCGTTCCAGCACGGTGGCCGTCCCGGCCAATCCCAAAACGCGGCAGCTTCTTATCCGGGCCGGTAGCGCGTTGTTTACCAAAGCCCCTGCGTGGGCCCGGACGATGCTCGCTGAAGAATACCGCCACGCCCAGGAACGCAATTCGCAGGACCCAAATCCTAACGTCTCTTTTCAAATCGCCGCGGGCCGTTGCTTTTCCTCCCCCGAGCACATCCGGCTGTTCCTGGAGTGCTTCATAAAGCATCTCCACTCCCGAATGGAAAAATGGAGAAACTTTGCCAAGCCGCCAGGCGTGAGCTACTGGTGTAAAGCGTTTTCGTTGATTCTCCGCCTCAACGACGAGGCCGTGTTGCACCTCGACCGCCGCGAAGCGGAAAGCATCGCTGTCGATCTGGCCGACCTTTTGGAGGCCACCGCGCCTCAAGGAGAGAAGGTCAAAATACCGTATCAACACGCGATGTTCGCGGTGTACTACCTGCTGCGGTTTCGGGCGCGAGAGGAGGGACTCGATTTCTTGACCGACTGGGGCCAACCTGGCACCGCCGCTGCGAAGATCCGCGAGAACCTTATGCGATACCGCCGGGCCGGTGCCCGGCAGAACAGTTTGAAGGTGAGCGACACCGGCGAGACCATTCAAGAGGCCCTTCTGCGCTTCTTGGAGGGCAAAGCCGAGGCCCAGGACATCATTATTATGAAGGAAGCCCACGACCAGGCGATTTACAAAGACGATGGTGACCGTGACGACCGAGAGTAGGCGAGCCACGAGCGATGACTGCAATCCGGTCGCCTTGCGGGTATCGTCGGCGAGGGATTGTGTGCGCGGCGCTGGGTGCGGAACGGAAAGGCCTTGTGTTGGTAGTGGCTTGCTTGCGGTCTGGCACCCTTCCCCCCATGCCGCCGGAGAGGTGTCCATGTTTGCAACGTCCACTTTACCCCGCGAGAGGAGAACGCTTCGATGCCGAAGGATGAAGAGTACCTGTGTCTATGGAACCCCGAGGATGCCGCACTGTCCCCCGAGGCGCTCCGCCGACGCGCCGAGGAGGTTTGGGGCCAGCAGGGCCGTGCGGGTTTCGCCCGGGCCATGGACACCCTGTTGTCGGCTGGCTTGGTAAGAGCGAAGGCGCGAAACTACGTTTTGACGGACAAAGGCCGCCAGCGAAAGCGTGCTATTTCGGGGAGGTCGAGAGACGTGCCCGACGAATCCCATCGGCCAGGCGATGCAGAAGGCGGCGCGTCCTCGTCCGCTGGCTCGGAAAGTGCTTCGCCAGGCCGGCCCACGCACGCAATCGAGAACCAGGACAGCCACGTATCGGTGCATCGTTCGGGCGGCGTCACGCCCATCGAAGCGGCTCAGGTTACCGTGGACCGCGCCGCGCCGAATTTGAAACGGGCTGACGCTAGTGCAGAAACTGAGCCGATGCGCCGCCTGCTGGCCTACTATATCGACTGCGTGCGCTGCGATGAGCGCCCTTCCATCGTGTTGTATCAGGATCGGTGCCACCGCAGCTTTGTGCCTCTAGTGCTTTTCGAACGGTGGTGGGCGAGCCAGCCCCGGCAGTCGTGTTCGATCACGATCCCGATGCGCCCCGATCAGAGCGAATTCAATCGCGCGCTTGCCGAAGCGCAGGAGGACACGCTGTATGTGGGGTATCCGCTGTTTGTTTGTCCCCGCCGGGGCGAAGAGGGCGGGCTGGTGGCCCCAATCTTCTGTATTCCGGCTGTGGCGGAGCCCCAGGGGCGGAAACTGCGGGTGGAGTTGGATTTCGACGAGGGGGACGTCAATTCCGACTGGTTGCAGCGGCAGTTTCGGACGCGGGAGGAACGGCGCGCATTTTTAAGGGGCGCACGCCTGCTGGACGAAGAAAGCGAATCGTGCGAGGACATCGTGGCCGATTTCTTCCACCTGCCCGATGGCCTGCACGCGGTTAGCGCGTATTGCGGCAAGGACCTGGCGTGCGACCAACTCGTGCCCGACCGCATCCCGCCCCTGGTCGATTTCCACAGCGTCCCGCGGGGGATACACAATGCGGCAATGCTGT
>JBBIQF010000138.1:12128-14091 GCA_037442445.1 Planctomycetaceae bacterium | reverse complement strand
CGCCACTTTCCTATCCAAGGAATCGGTGCTCCGCCATCTGGGGCCGCTGGCTAGTAAAGTCGAGGCATACGGCGTGGCCTCGGTCTCGGGTACGGTCCTGGCGGTGTGCTCGTGCAGCGTGCTGCCGATGTTCGCGGGCATCTATCGGGTTGGGGCCGGGCTGGGACCGGCCGCCGCGTTCTTGTACTCGGGGCCCGCCATCAACGTGATGGCCATTTTCCTGACGGCCCGGGTGCTGGGGTTCGACCTGGGCCTTGGCCGGGTCGTCGGTTCGGTCGTGTTCGCCATCATCATCGGGTTGCTGATGGCGGCCATCTTCCGCGAGGACGAAGAACGTCGCGAGAAGGCCACCCTGCAATTGCCCGAGCCACCCCCCGCCCGCCGCACCCTGTGGCAGACCGCGGCCTTTTTCGCCGCCATGATCCTGTTTCTGGTGTTCAGCGATTGGGCCAACCCCAGTTTGACCAACATCGAAAAGGCCGACGGCACGCGGATGAAGGTTGCGGTCTTGCTGGAAACGACCGACATGCTCCGCGTGCAGGTCGAAGAGCCCACCGACGGCCTCCGCAAGGGCATGAAGCTGACCATCCCCAAGCACGAAATCGTGCAGACCTTTGCGGCCACTCCCGAAGGGTACCAATGGGCCGCGTGGGTCTATGCCAACCGCTGGTACTTCGCGGCGGCGTGTCTGGCGGCGACCTTGCTGATGGCCGGCCGGTGGTTCGATCGCAGCGAGCTGGCCGAGTGGATGAACCAGACGTGGGGCTTCGCCCGCTCGATCATCCCCCTGTTGTTCGGCGGGGTGTTCCTCACGGGGTTCATCGGGGCCCTGATCCCGGAGGAGGTGGTCGGCCGATGGGTGGGCGGCGACAGTTTGTCGGCCAATCTGGTGGCCTCGGTCATCGGCGCCATGTGGTATTTCGCCACGCTTACCGAGATTCCGATTCTGGAGACGCTCATCGGCCTGGGGATGGGACGCGGGCCGGCGCTCGCGCTGCTTCTAGCCGGTCCGGCGCTGTCGCTGCCCAGCATCGCGGTGATCTACAGCGTGATCGGATTCCGCAAGACGGCGGTCTTCGTGGGCCTGGTGGTGGTGATGAGCGCCCTGGTGGGCATGGTGTTCGGATGGTTCTTCGCATGATCGTGCGAAGGCGTTTCATTGGGATCGTTCGGTCTTTGCCATAAGGAGCACGACGATGAAACTGATTCAAATCCTGGGTCCCGGGTGCCCGAGGTGCGAGCAACTGAAAAAGAACGCCGAGGAGGCGGCAAAGCTGGCCGGCGTCGAAGCCCTGGTCGAGAAGGTCACCGACATCAACCAGATCACGGCCTTCGGCGTGATGATGACGCCTGCTCTGGCGGTCGATGGCGAGGTGAAGGCGGCCGGCCGGGTACTCTCGCCCCAGGAAATCCAGAAGCTGCTGGCCTAGCGCAGCGGAGTCCAGTAGGGTGGGTGCTTTGCACCCCCGCGGACTCTACGGGTGATGAGCCGCTGGGATTATCTCGGCAGAGCAACGGCCTGCGTGGAGAGCACCCAACCTTCGGCAAAAGGTGGCCTCTCGGCGGTGTGGATGCGGCCTGGGATGGCCGGGCTTTCGTTGTGCACTCCCAATTCGGGTTGCCCGATCGTGGACAAAGCGGATAGACTGAGGCAAGCAATGCACTGAAGTGGAGGTGCGTATGTCAGACACCCCGGCGACGGGTTCGGCGAGTTGCGCGTGCGGTTCGGCGCCCACGTTGGTTTTCGCCTGTTCGGGTGCGGCCGATGTGGGGAAGGTGGCCGACCAGGCCGCCCGCCAGTTAGGGGCCGGCGGCGTGGGCCGGATGTTCTGCCTGGCGGGGATCGGCGGGCGGGTCTCGGGAATGCTGGCCAGCACGGAGGCGGCGGCTGCCCTGTTGGTCATCGACGGGTGCCCGCTGGCCTGCGGCAAGCGGACGCTGGAGAATGCGGGTTTCACCCGCT
>JBBIQF010000138.1:1651-12118 GCA_037442445.1 Planctomycetaceae bacterium | reverse complement strand
GGAGTTGAGCCAACTGGGAATGGAGCGTGGCAAGACGCCCTGCACCGAAGCCGCGGTGGCCGCCGTAGTGGCCGCAGCCCGCGCCCGCCTGGCGTCGTAACAGAGGGAGGCAATCGCTTATGACACTCAAAGAGGCTGCTGCGAACTCGCTGTTGGCCTTTGTCGCTGCCACATGCGTGGTGTTGATTGTGCGGGCGGTCGATCGGCCGGCACCGCTCCCCGCCGGGCCAGCGGGACCGGGCGGCGCCAGCCCCGCGCAACAGGCGTCCGCCAGCGCCTCGCCGGCTCCGGCAATGCTGGACGGCGTGCGGGTCTATTACCTCCACGGCAACGTCCGCTGCCCCACATGCCGTACCATCGAGGCCTACGCCAAAGAGGCGGTCGAAACGGGTTTCGCCCGCGAGCTCCAAAGCGGCCAGGTGACCTGGCAGGTGGTCAACTACGACCAGCCCGGCAATCGGCATTACCAGACCGAGTACGAGGTGGTCGCTCCCACCGTCGTCCTGGCGAAATGGCACGGCGGAAAACAGGTGGAGTGGCGCAACCTGAACGAGGTCTGGGAATACGTCAACGACAAGCCGGCCTTCCTGGCCTTTGTGCAGAAGCATTTGGGCGAACTCTTGGGGCAGCCGAGAGTTGCGGCCCAGCCGGCCGCCAGCAACCGGCCGTCTCCCGCGACCGCTGCTGACCGCGTGTTGCCTGTCCCCGAGCCGTCGGGTTGGTAAGAGATATCAAGAGATGCCGGGTAAACGGCCTGCGGCGATAAACCAGGCAGCGCGTTCTCGTGCGAGGTGCTGGGCGGCCCGCCGCCGCGTTTATCCCCAGCGGACCGATCGCCTGCCTGCGGCATACACCGGCTGAGTAACCCCGCCGCCTCGTTCTTGGTCATGGGCACTTGGCCATTGGTGCTTGGTCATTGGCACGTGGTCATTGGTGCTTGGTCATTGGCGCTTCCTTCGACATTCGTCATTTGTCTTTCGTCATTCGTCATTCGCCCACTCACGGGGTGAAGGCCCGGAGCAGCCCCTCGGCTTTGTGCCAGGTTTCTTCGTACTCGGCCTGGGGGTCGGACTGGGCGACGATGCCGCCGCCGACGGGTGCCTGCCACCAGCCGCCCGCGGCCGTGATGGTGCGGATGAGGATGTTCAGGTCCATGGCGCCATCGAAGCCCACATAGCCCAGCGAGCCGCAATACGGGCCGCGCGCGGTGGGTTCCAGCTCGGCGATGATTTCCATGGCCCGCACCTTGGGGGCGCCGGTGACCGAGCCGCCGGGGAACGCGGCCCGCACCAAGTCGATCGGCCCGTGTTGGGGGGCCAGCCGCCCGCACACCGCCGACACCAAATGCTGCACAAAGGCATAGCATTCCACCTGGCAGAGTTGGCTCACCTGGACGCTTTCGGGCAGGCAGACGCGTGAGAGGTCGTTGCGCAACAGATCGACGATCATCACGTTTTCGGCCCGGTCCTTCTCGCTTTGGCGGAGTTCGGCGGCGGCGAAGAGATCGGCTTCAGGCCGGGCCGTGCGCCGCCGCGTCCCCTTGATGGGCCGAGCCTCGACCTGCCCCCTGTACACCCGGAGAAACCTTTCGGGCGAGGCGCTGACGATGGCGCTGTGGCCCAGGTCGAAAAAGCCGGCAAACGGCGCGGGGTTGCGCCTGCGCAGCCGCAGGTAGAGCGTTACCGGGTCGTCGACTGCCGGAAAGAGCAGGCGCTGCGCGAGATTGACCTGGAACACGTCGCCGGCCCAAACGTAGTCGATGGCCCGGCGCACCGCATCGAGATAGCCGGCTTCGGAGAAGTTGCTGGTAAGCCCCTTGGGTCCGCGAACCGCGTATTGCGGGGCCAGCCGGCAGGCCGGCACGCGCGGCCCGGATGCCCCGCATCGCCCCGGGGCAGCGGGCGGCTGGTCGATCCAGTCCATGAACATCGCCAACCGGGCCGCCGCCCGCCGCTGGCGCCGAGCCGGCTCCGTTTCCGGAAACCCCTGCGAGATGACCCACGCCCGGTGGCCGACATGATCGATGGCCAGCACCACATCGTACAACCCCATGGCCAGCGCAGGCATCCGGAACTCGTCGAACGCCGGGGCCGCGATGGCCTCCAACTGCCGGCCCAGGTCGTAGGAAAGCAACCCCGCCGCTCCGCCTTGGAACGGCGGCAGGCCCGCGACAGCCTCGGCGCGGAAAGCGCCCAGCCTTCGGGCCAACTCCGCGAGGCTATCGCCATGCTCCACCGGATACTCGAAGTAGTCGAACGGGTCGGCCGCCAAAAACGAGTAGCGCCCCAGCACCGGGTCGCTTAGCGCGCTATCGAGAAAGAGGCAGTGCGGCCGGCCTGCCAGGCGGCAAAACATCGCCTCCACATCCGGCTCGCGTGGCAGTTCTTCGACCAGGGGCAGCCCCGTGCCGCTCACGGCAGCGACTCCTGGCGGGGTTCGTCGCAGCCTTCGGCCGGGCGGCGGCGGGCGCGCAGCAGCCGGCGTTCCAGGCGGGTCAGCTCCCGCACGGTCAGCATCCCCCAGTCCAGCGCCTCGTCCTGGCGGTATTGCTTGCCCAAGGTCAAAGCGGTGACCGCCTTGGCCATCTCATAGCCCAGGTAGAAGGCGTGCGAGGGGCCGATCGGAGTGCCCGAGGCGCCCATCATCTGCTCGAAAAGGTCGAAGGGGTCCGTGCCCTCCAGGTGGAGGCCGGCGGCGATCACGTGCAGCCGGCCCCCTTCGGCAAAGATGCGGAAGGAATGGTCCTTGATGGCGGCGGCCAGGGCGGCCAGGCCCTCGGGCCCGTGCTCCAGGACCTTGGTATCGCGGAGCATCACCAGGCGCGGTTCGAGGTGCTTGGGCAGCACGCCGTGCCTGACCGCGTAGTGCACCAGGCGCCGGGCCAGATCGCACTCCCGCACGGCGGTGCGGGCCCAGTTGATCTCCTCGGTCGTCAGCACGCTGCGGATGCCCAACTCCTGGCAGAAGCCCAACAAAAGCACGTTGATGCCCGCCGAATCGGCGTCGGTCAGCTCGGTGAGGTTGCCCACGCCCATGAGCATCTCGGCCTTGGGCCAGCGCTGGCGGGCCTCCAGGTAGCGCCCCAGGCTGCTGGCAAACCCGAACCCGATGGGGTTCAAGATGGGGTCGATGCGTACGGGGATGCCGTGATCGGCCAATAGGGCCAGGGTCTCTTCGAGCCCGTCCAAGGTGCCGGGCACGTCGGGAACCGCCACCACTTCACATCCCCAGCGGCAGGCGTGGCGCCGGTTGGTGCGGTTGACCGACAGGACCAGTTCGGCCCCGGCCTCGACGGCCGGCGCGATCTCCGCCGGGTTGTAGCTATCGATGGAAACGCGATAGCCCTCGGCACGCAGGGCCCGCACCGCCTTGCCCACTTGCGCCCAGGTGTGCCGGGGCTCGCACCCCAGGTCGATCACATCCGCACCCTGGTCGGCGTAGTGCCTGGCCCGCCGCAGGAGCTGGGGCAACGAAAGCCGCGGGGCGTGGTTGATCTCCGCCAAAATCTCGATATCGTACTCCCCGTAGTCCGCCAGATCCGACTTCTGCCCGAAATACTCGGGCAAGAGGCGCAGGTCCCGCGGCCCGCGCTCCACCGGCACCGCCACCGCCTGGGCCAAGGGCGCAAGCTCGCCCTCGCAGTAGCCGGGAATCATCACCCGGGTGACCCCCTCGGGCACCGCCAGATGCCGGGCAATCCACCGCGGGGTCATCAGGGCGGCCACGGTAATGGGCAGCACCGCCACCGACGCCCGGATGCCGGCCGTCTTCTCCAATTCCGCAGCCACTTTGCGAAGCGAGGCCTCGGCCAGCTTGCCCGTAACGAACAAGTAATGCTCGCGCGGCATGGACATACGCGGCGGGACAGGCACAGAAAACGCCCGCGGGCTGCAACGGCACCCGACCGCCACTATTATCGCCTCCTGTCCAGCCCGTGGAAAGTCGCGGAGCGGCCCCGCGCACCGGCATCCCCGGCCAGGCTGCCTCCGCGCCCGCCTCGCCCCGGGGCCCTACAACCCCGTGGCCTGGCGGAACTCTTGGATATCCGGCTGGTAGGCCACGGCGTCGATCAAGGTCAACCCCAGGAACATCACCAGAAACGCCAGGCCCACCACGAACAAGAACGAATAGAAAGCGCTATCGTAGCGCAGATGCATGAAGTACAAAGCCACAAGCGTGGCTTTGACCGAAGCGATCCCCAATGCCCCGAAGAGGTTCCACGCCCCCAGGTCCACCTCCGCGACCTTGACGGTCAGGTAGGTCAGCACCACCAGCGCGCCGAACACCCCCAGCAGCACCCGCAAGGGCACCACATGGGCCTCGGGTGCCCGGGCGTGGCCCGCGGCCGGGCCGTTCCGCTCTACCGCAGCGTGCTCCATCGGCCCCTCTCAATGGATCAAGTACAGCAAGGGAAACAGGAATATCCAGATCATATCCACGAGATGCCAGTACAGGGCCACGAAATCCACCGGGGCGAAGTACTCGCTGCCGTAGCGGCCGCAAAGTGCGCCGGCCAGCAGCCACCCGATCACCCCCATCCCCCCAAGCACGTGCAACCCGTGCAGCCCGGTCATGAGGAAGTAAATGCTGAAAAAGATGCCGGTATCGCGGGGCGGCTGGGGATGCGCAGGCACCGGGGCGTGGGCCGGCCCCTCCGGCGCCTCGGCCGGCTTGAACCATCCCGCCCACAACAGCCCATGCCGCCACTTCTGCGAGTACTCGACGTATTTGACCCCCATGAACACGCTGGCGCAGACCAGGGTGATGGCCAGGCAGGCCACCAGGCCGCGCCGCTGGCCCAGTTGGGCGCAGCGCACGGCCCAGGCCATCGTCAGGCTGCTGAAAATCAGTACTGCCGTATTCAGCGCGCCTAGGTTCTTATCGAGGTACTGGTGCCCGTAGACGAAAATCTCCGGGTGGATCGAGCGATAGACCGCATAGGCGCAAAACAGCCCGCCGAAAAACAGGATTTCCGTGACCAGGAAAATCCAAATACCTAGTTTCCCGGCGTCGAACTGCTGCTCGGCGGTGGCAAAATGATGGGCCACATGCCCGCGGCGGGCGGGCGAAGCCGAAGGGCTTGTCGGCGAGGTGTAAAGCGCGGGCGTCTCAGACATGGGCCACCTGTTCGGCAGGGCAGGGGGCAGCCGCGGCCGGCACGTACCCGCCCGTGGCCGGATCCCACACAAACTGCTCGACGTCGTAGGGGTCGCCGGCCGACGGCGTGGCGGGGAAATTGTCGTGCGGGGGAGGCGACGGGCATTGCCAGTCGAGCGTAGCCGCACCCCAGGGATTCGGCGGTGCCGGCCGGCCGCGCCATAGCGAATCCAACAGGGTCGCCAGCACCACCAGCATAGCCGCCGCGGTCAGGTAGGCCCCCAGCGTCGAGAGCATGTGCAGCCACTGGAAATCGGGATGCCGTGCCAAAAGGCCGGAATAATCATAATAGCGCCGGGGCATCCCCCGCGCGCCGAGGATGAATTGCGGGAAGAACGTCAGATTCAGGCCCAAAAACATCAATAGCGCGCCCAACTGCCCCCAGCGCTCCCGGTACATGCGGCCCGTCATTTTCGGCCACCAGTAAAATAATCCGCCAAAGAAGGCCACCGCCGTGCCCCCGAACATCGTGTAATGGAAGTGGCCCACCACGAAATACGTGTCGTGCAGGTGCACATCGGTGGACAGCGTCCCCAGAAACAGGCCCGTCAGCCCCCCGATCCCAAAAAGGCAAATGAACGCCAGGGCATAGCACATCGGCGTCGCGAGGCGGATGGCCCCTTTGTACATCGTGGCCAGCCAGTTAAACACCTTCACGGCCGAGGGAATGGAAACGCTGAACGTCAGGGCGCTGAAGATCATCGCCGCCAGCGGCGTCATCCCGCTGGTGAACATGTGATGCCCCCACACGAGGAAGCCCCACACGGCGATGGCCACGCTGCTGTAGGCGATGAAGCGATATCCGAAAATATGGCGCCGGCTGAAAGTGGAGACCAGCTCGCTGATAACGCCCATGCCCGGGAGGATCATGATGTACACGGCCGGGTGCGAATAGAACCAGAAGAAGTGCTGGAACAGCACGGGGTCGCCGCCCCACTTGGGGTTGAAGATGCCGACTTCCAGCACCCGCTCGGCAGCCAAGAGCAGAATGGTGATCCCGAGCACCGGGGTGGCCAGCACCTGGATGATGGCCGTGGCATAAAGCCCCCACAAGAACAGCGGCATGCGGAACCACGTCATGCCGGGCGCCCGCAGCTTGTGGATCGAGACGATGAAGTTGATGCCCGTAAAAATCGAGCTGAAACCCAGAACAAACGCGCCTAGGCCCGCGGGGATGACCGCCGTTGGGGTTTCGGTACTATAGGGGGTGTAGAACGTCCAGCCGGTATCGAGGCCGCCGGCATGGATGGCCACCAGGAAGAACACCGCCCCGATCATCCAGAGCCAGAGGCTTGCGAGGTTCAAACGCGGAAAGGCGACGTCCTTGGCCCCCAACATCAAAGGCAGGGCGAAGTTGCCCAGCACTGCCGGAATGCCCGGGATGATGAAAAGGAAGATCATCACCGCCCCGTGCAGGGTGAACATGTGATTATACATGTCCTTGCCCATGATGGTCCGGCCGGGCGTGAGCAATTCGGTGCGGACCAGAAGGGCGAACACCCCGCCCACGAGGAACGACCCCAGGATGCCCATCAAATACATCAGGGCAATGCGCTTGTGGTCGAGGGTAAAGAGCCACGAGCGGAGGCCGCGCTCATGGGTGAGGTAATTGTCGGCCGGCGGGGCCTGGGGCGGCGCCGGGGCAGGCGATGTTACGATGCTTTGCGGCATGGCGATAGGCGCTGGTTTAGGAACGCCATCGAGTGCAACGCCAGGCTGGCGATTGCGCTGGCCAGAGGTCCGGGCGGGCCGGCTTGCCGGCGCGTGTGCCGTTTGGCCGAGCGGCCCGGCCGCTGCTGTCCGTCGCTAGCGCAGCGACTTGATGTACTCGATGATGTTCGTGATCTGTTTGTCGGTCAATTGCCCTTTGAACGTGGACATGCGGTCCTCGTAGCCCTCGCGGATTTTCTTGGAGGGGTCGAGGATCGATTCGCGGATATAGTTCTCGTCGACCACCGTAGGCGGCGCGTTGCGGAAGGTATGGGTCTGGCCGAAGATGCCCTTGAAGCTCGGCCCGCCGTTGGGGATAGCCGTACCATCGACCGAGTGGCACGAGGCGCACCGCTGGGTAACAAGCCGGCGCCCGGCGTCCACCGGCGAAAGGCTCTGGGCCTGCTCGTCGGCCTGGCGGAGCCACCGTTCGAACTCGCCGGGGGGATGGACCACGACTTTGGTAATCATATCGGAATGGCCAGTACCGCAGTATTCGGCGCACACCAAATCGTACTCCCCGGGCTGGATGGCGCGGAACCAGGTGGTGGTATAGCGCCCGGGCACGACATCCATTTTCACGCGGAAAGCGGGGATGAACAGGCTGTGGATCACATCCTGCGACTGCATGGTCAGGCGCACGGCCTGGTCGACCGGCACGTGCAGTTCGCCGTCTTCATAGCCGTTGGGATAGCGGAAGGTCCATTTCCATTTCTGGCCGACGACATAGATCTCGTATGCGGTGCGCGGCGCGGTGCGGATTTCCATGTAGCCGTAAAACCCGGTGGCGAAGATGACGATCACCAGGGCCAGCGGGATAAGGCTCCAGGCCAGTTCCAAGGCGGTGCTGTGCGTGGGGGCCTTTTGCGCGGGAGTGCCGGGCCGGCCGCGATAGCGGAGCACGAAGACCGCCATCAGCGTCACGATGAGCAGAAAGAAGAACGCGGCGATTCCCAGGATGAGGTGGAACGCCTGATCGCCGTAATGGGCGGTGCTGGAACTCTGCGGGGGCAGCCAGAAGGTGCCGCCCGCCTGGCCGATCGGCCAGGTCCAGCACACGTCCCACAGCCACAAGCCGCTTGCGGTCACGGTTGCCACTGTCCCTCGTCTGAGGCCGATGGAAAACGTGGAGCAGGTGAGGGCTGCTGGCCGGGCTGGTCCGCGGGTTGCTGCGGGCTTGCCTCGCCGGACCATGCTGCCTGTGCCGCACTCGGCGGGCCTGGGGTGTGATCCGCGCCCGGGGCCTTTCGCCTGGCCCGCACCGCCTCGCGCCCCCAGAAGGCCAGAAGGGCACCGCCCAGCACGGCGGCGAAAAACCCCGCCCCCAGCGTCATCACCCGCTGGGCCACCGGGGTGTATCTGCCCGCGGCCGAGTCGTAGCGGAAGCAATAGAGGATCAGTTTATCCACGGTCGAGCCCAGCTTTCCCTGGCTGGCCTCCAGCAGGGCCAGCCGCAGCACCTGCGGGGTGTACTCGATGCCGTAAAGATAGCGCGAAACCCGGCCATCGGGCGTCAGCACCATGGTCACGGCCGTGTGGGCATACTGCTTGGTTTCTTCGACATAGGTGTAGCGGAAGCCCACGGCGTCGGCCAGGCGGCGGATGTTCGCTTCGGCCCCCACCAGGCAGTGCCAGCCCTCGGTGCCTGCACCGCGGCCATAGGCCTCCAGGTACTTTTCTTTGGTGGCCTGGGCCCGTTGGGGCGGTTCGCGCGGGTCGATACTTACCGTGATCATCTGGAACTGGTCGCCCAGGCTCCAATCGAGCTGCTCCAAGCCGCGGAACAGGCCGTTGAGCTGAAGGCTGCACAGCCGCGGGCAATCGGAGTAGTTCATGGTCAAGAGCACTGGGCGGCGGCCGTCGAAGAACTCGCGGAGCGTGACCGGCCGGCCTGAGGAATCGGTAAAGGCCAGCTCCAAGGGGACCGGGGCACCCAGGTGTTACTCGGTGCCGACATTGCGGAGTTACTCGGGGGTTTCGTCGGACCGCACGATGGGTTTCGCTGACGCGGGCGGGCATCGGGCCGGGCCCAAGGTCGCTGCCGCCGCCAGCACCAATGGGGCCAAGACAACCTCGCGCCAGCTCCTCCTACGCCAGGCGCCTGCGGGATGATGATCCCGTGAATTACAACTTGCCATGCGACACCTCTTGGGCCGGCGGCTGGAGGGCCGGGTGCGCACCGCCGGACATTTCTGCGACAACCAGTTCTATGGCCCGCTGGATCGGGATGCGGACCACGCCGTTTTTGGCGTCCACCAGGCGATATTCGTGCAAGAGGGCCTCCTCTTCGGCCAGGGCGGCGGCCACCGAGGGCCGGGGCTCCACGGTGTTCTTGACCGCCTCCTGCCACGCGGCCACCCGGCGGTAGAGCACGTCCAGGCCCAGCAGGATGACCAGCAGGGCCAGCACGCCTATCGCCCCCACCAGGGCTACGGTCGAGGTTGGTACGTCGTCTCTTTCCATCATACGCAGGTGTCCCGTGCCGGTCTTGTGGCCGGCTACGTGTTCTCGAAAACCAGCGATTCCACCAGACGCGGATCGCGGCGCGGCACCAAATAGCGCGGGGCGGCGAGGCGGGCTGCACCGGCCAAGTACCAGGCTCCCATCCCTACCGCCAGAAGCAAGTCCACCATCACTCCGGAAAAGCTAACGGTATCCTTGGCCGCCGGCATGATCAACCAGTACAGATCAAGCCAATGCATGGCCACAAGCCACGCCGACCAGAACGCCAGCACCTTGGTCCGCCGCTTGGCAGCGCGCGACAACAGGCCGAAAAAGGGGAGAATGAGGTGCCCAACCAACAGCACCAGCGCCAGGTTCTCCCACCCGCCGGACAGCCGGTGGCGATACCATTGGGTCTCTTCCGGGATGTTCCCGTACCAAATCAGCAAGTATTGCGAGAAGGCGATATATCCCCAGAAAACCACAAACCCGAACAGCAGTTTGCCCAGGTCGTGATAGTGCTCGGCCGTGATCACCCCCCGCAGGCGCCCTGCCGCTTGCAGCCCCAGGGCGGCCAGGGGGAGGACGGCCAGCACCCCGACCATGGCCCCGCTGAAATAGTACACCCCGAAGATGGTGCTATACCATCGGGCCTCCAGGGCCATGATCCAGTCGAACGCCGCGAAGGTGACGGTAATGGCCAGTACCAGCAGGGCCGGGGCGCTTGCCCGCTCCAGACGCAGCGTGAGTGCCGGGTCGCCGCTGGAATCCTGTTCGGCCGAGCGGCCCAGGAGGTACCGGCCCACGAACCACCATGCCCCCAGATAGGCCAGGGTCCGTAGCACGAAAAACGGGACGTTTAGATAGGGGGCCTTATGTTCCAGCAGGGGGTCGTTTTGCACGGCCAGGGGATCGGCCCATTCGTACAGCGTGTCGATGCCGATGAGCACGGGCACGAACAGGGCCGCCAGCACGGCGAAGTTGGCGCCCATCAGTTCGGCCAGGCGGCGGATGGCCACGCCCCACCCTGCGCGGGTCACGTGCAAGAGGGCCACCAGGAACAAAGCACCTAGCGAGAGGCTCAGGTAGAACGTGGCATTGAGGAGCCAGGAGTAGAGGAACCACCGCATGCCGTCGGCGCGGAGCCAGCCGAAGGCT
>JBBIQF010000138.1:0-1624 GCA_037442445.1 Planctomycetaceae bacterium | reverse complement strand
CAGAGCATGCCGGCCCGCTGGGCCGCCGGCTCGCCCAACGTGATCTGCTCGTGCGGGATGTCGGCCACCGCATTGGGCTGCATAGGCCTGTTATCTCTCCAGCGTCGCGCGTTTTTCAGGGGGCACGTCCTCCAGCCGAGCGTGCTGGCTCCGCTGGAGCGCCTTGACATACAGCACCACGGCCCAGCGGTCCTCGGCGGAAAGCTGGGCAGCGTAGGATGGCATGGTATTGAGCCCCCGGGTAATGGTCTGGAACAGTTGCCCGGCCGGCTGCTTGCGCACCGCTTCGACATGGAGCGAGCGGGGGGCCACCCAACCCGGCTCGGCACGCTCCAGGGCGCGGATGGCCACGGGTCCCCGGCCATCGCCGGCCACGCCATGGCACACGGCACAATAGATGTTGTATCGCTCCCGGCCGCGCTCCATAAGCGCCGCCGTCACCGGCAGAGGGATGCGATCGATGGGCTTGCCGTCCTGCAAGCCGGTTTCCACGAGCGGATCGGGGGGCGGCTGGTTGCGGGGGATCGTGCCGGGCACGGGGGGCCGCATCGCCCGGCCGTCGGCAAACAGCGGCCCGGGACCCTGGGCCACGTAGCGCGGCTGGAAGTCCATGTCTTGGATGGGATGGATTCTGGGCCGGCCCGAGGCGATGGCCCGCGATCGGGCAATCCAAAGCGGCGGCAGCAGGGCCGCCAGGCCGGCCAGCAGGGCCGTCCAAAGCAGCCATCCGGGAAGGGGCGCTCGGCCGGCCGGCTCGAAGCAGGCCTCCACGCTCCGCGCGCCCAGCGACTCCAGCAGCTCGCGAGTCGAGGCCTCGTGGAAGCGGGGGTCGCGGGCCTCGATCCCCAAGAAGAAGCCGTCGGTGGTCGCCCGCCGGAACCGCGGGCTGGAGAACACCGGGTGCCAGAACTGCGGCAAGCGGTTCAGCCCCAGCACGCCGAGGAACGCGGCCGCCGCCGCAAACAGCACGATCAGCTCGAACGCGATCGGGATATTGGCCGGCAGGCTCCACAGGGGCTTGCCGCTGATCAACAGCGGATAGTCGCGGGCGTTCATCCACCATTGCATGAGGATGGCGGCGGCGCAGCCGGCCACGCCGAAGACCAGCACCAGCCAGGGCAGCACCGTGGGCCGGATGCCCATGGCACGCTCGATCCCATGCAGGGGGTAAGGGCTGTACACGTCCCAATGGACATAGCCCAGGTCGCGGACGCGCTGGGCGGCCTGGCGGAGCGGCTCCGGGCCGTCGAACTCCGCAAGAAAACCCGCCAGGCGTGTTCCGGGACTGCTCAGATCGGACGCGGGCTGGTTGTTGTTCATGTTGCCGCCGGCACCTCGCGACCCACTGCGGGCAGGGCGTGCACCCGGCCCGGCCCGCCATGTCCTTCACTCTCGATAGCCGCCTTCACCTCGGCCATGGCCACCATGGGCAAATACCGGCAGAAAAGGAGAAACAATGTGAGAAACAGGGCGAAGCTGCCGGCCAGCATGCCCAGGTCCACCCACGTGGGCCGGAAAAAGCCCCAGCTCGAAGGCAAGAAGTCGCGGCTCAACGAAGCGACGATAATCACGAACCGCTCGAACCACATCCCCACATTCACCAGGATGGCCACCAGCACCATGC
>JBBIQF010000137.1:0-14114 GCA_037442445.1 Planctomycetaceae bacterium | reverse complement strand
TGAACAGGGCGAAGATCTCGCGGGCCCGCTGCTTCTGGGCTTCGGTAATCAGGTTCCAGTCCCCGGTGGGGAAGTAGTACGGAAAGGTGGGCACGCCTGCACCGCCGTCCGGCGCCGACTCGCCCCGGAAATGGTCCTCGATGGCCAGCGCGGGATAATTGGGCAGATCGCGGTGGCCGGGCTCATCGATCGCCCCTGGCCATTCCAGCGTGAAGTCCAGCGCAAACGGATCGATCGCCCCGGCAATGATTAGGCTTTGCGGGCCGCTTCCGTTGCCAAAGGCCGGCGCCACCGTGCCGCCCAAATCCCGCCGCACGTCCATCGCCGTGTAGAAGCTGTTGCCGGCATCGGCCGGTGCCACGAGGAACTCGGTCTGGGTGGGCTGGTAAGCGGTACCGATCCGCAGGCGGAACGCCCCGGTACCGTAGGTGGCCAGGTCCTGCGCAAACGTGAGTTTGGCCATGTGCTGCGAGGCATCGTACGCCACGCTCTCCGGCAGGATCATGGTGTCATCGGCCGGCGTGGCCGAGTCGCTGGTGACGAACAACTGGTAGAAGTTCACATTCTCGGCCGCCGCTTCATCGAGGGTGTCCTCGCTGAAATACACCTCGATCGCCTCGCGGGCCGGGCTGAGAACGCCGTTCAGGGCGCGGGTGATGGGCTGGGGCACCACCGCCACCACCTGCGGGCCGACATCGATGGTAAAGTCCATCGCCAGGTCCACCCCGCGGCCCAGCGTGGCGTCGAACTGGAAGGGAATGCCCAGCTTGTTGGTCAAGGGCGGGGCATTATCGGCGATGCCCGAGATGGTGTCGTCGCCCACGATCACCAGCCGGTAAGCATCGTCGGGCAGGTTCTCGGCAAAGCGGACGATAACTTCGTTGGGCCGGTCGCCAATGCCGATGTAGCCGATGGGTACCACCACATCGCGCACGGTATTGGCCGGGTTGGCTACCCAGCGCACCCCGCTGGGGTCCACCACCAGGTCCTGCTCGAACTGCCTGTCGCCGCCGCTGCGGATGAAACGGATGCCGGCCAGGCTGGCCGGGTCGATGTTCTGCCCCTCGTTGAACCGCAGCAACAGCTCACGCGGGGCGATCTGGAGTTCGCCATCCTCCTCCAGAATGGCGCCCGCATTGGGAATGACCGAAACCAGCTTGGGGGCTGCCGCGGCGCCTTGCGTGCCGTAAACCGT
Source organism: Planctomycetaceae bacterium (assembly GCA_037442445.1). Classification (GTDB taxonomy): domain Bacteria; phylum Planctomycetota; class Planctomycetia; order Pirellulales; family Thermoguttaceae; genus JANLFZ01. The sequence continues at coordinate 12,919 of JBBIQF010000137.1, read as the reverse complement.
GATCTGCCAGCTCTGGAGCGTGCCGGTGGTGCCGCTGGACCGGTCGCGGACCGTCAGGGTCCAGTCGCCGGCCGACGACTCGCCCCAATGCCGCGTGGACGTAAAGACCCAGTCGGAATAGTCGCCCAAGAACAACTGGCCGCCCGGGTTGGCCAGCACCGACTGCGTGCCCGAGGGCGAGGTAAGGATGATTTCCAGGTCCTGGGGGGCCGGATGCTGAATCTGCACCCGCACTTCGACATGCTCGATGCTGCCGACCCGCGTCCCCAGCGTCGCCACCGAGGAAACGCCGGTGGCGTTATTATCGGGAATGGGCTGGTTGACCTGGATGGTGGGCGAGGCCAGCACTTCTTCCGGGGCCACATTGGTCCAGTTGCGGGCCAGGTTGACCGCGGCCGTGGCGTCCACCAGCCCGAAACCGTACTTGTGGTTGACCCATTTGCCGGCGGCGTTTTGCACCCAGTCGGAGTCGGTGGGATCGTTCTTGCGGGCCGTCTCGACCAGGATGTGCTGCACATCGCGCCAGGTGAGGTTGGGATTGGCCTGGAGCATCAGGGCCACCACGCCGGCCACCAGCGGCGAGGCCGACGAGGTGCCGCCGAACTCCCCCGTGTAGTCCACGTCGGGGAAGGCATCGCCGTCGCCGGTGCCGGCCGCGTTATAGCCGTCATCCCCGGTGCGGTCCGTGGTCACAATGCCCGCATAGGGAGTACCGCCGTTGGAAGGAGCGGAGACCAACAGCGCCGCGCCCGGATTGGAGTACCACGCCTGGCGCCCGTCATGCCCCACGGCCGCCACCGGAATCACATAGCGCGAGCTATTGATGGAATAGAAGTTGACGTCCCCGCCGTCCTGGAGCGAATTGCCGGCGGCGAACACATAGATATTGCCCAACCCGCCACGGCCGTTGAGCACCCCGTCGCGCAGCGCTGCCAAGGCCAGGGTATCGGACGCCCGCGGAACCAGAAATGCCCCGTAGCCCCAACTGTTGTTGTAGATATCGATGGTCTGATTCTGGTACGACAGGGCCTGGGCCGTCTTCAAGTCGTCCGGCCAGGTCGAGGGCGGTCCGAAATACGAAATCAAACGCAAGCCGGCGATCTCGGCACTGGGGGCCACGCCGCTGACGCCCAGCCCGTTGAAGCCCCGGGCAGCGGCCACACCGGCGACCGACGTGCCATGATGGTCCTGCGTATTGCCCGCCTCGGGCGATGGATCGCCGTCGTTGTTGTTGAAGTCGAAGCTCAGTGCGGCCACGTAGTTGGGCGTCAGGTCCGGGTGCTGCCACTGCAACCCATCGTCCACGATGCCGATCTGCACCCCGCTGCCGCGCACCGTGTCCCAGGCCGTGGTGACGTTGGCATCGACGCCTGGCAAGCCCGGCTGGCCCGTGTTGAGCAGGTGCCACTGGTCAACAAAATACGTGTCGTTGGGGATGGCCCAGGTCTGGAGCAGGTGCGGCACCAAGGGGAAGGCGTACTCCACCCCGGTCGCAGCAGCCAACAAAGACGACACCGCTTGGGCCGTCAGGTCCGTGGGGAACTCCCACACATACGCTTTCGTCAAATACGGAGCCTGGGCCAGCGAGTCGGCGCCCAGCGAGGCGGCCAGCTCGGTCGAAGAGGTTCCCTCGGCCAAGCCGACGATCCAGTCGTGTGTTTGGCTGAGGAGCTGGGGATCGTAGAGGCTCAGGTTGCCGGCCTGCTGCACCAGATCGTCCAGTTGCATCTGGAACAAGGTGCTTTCGCTAAGCCCGGGATCGATGCTCAGCAGCAAGCGCTGTTCGAACTGCTCGACGCGCAACCCCCGGGGCTTGCGCTGGCCTTTGGGTTCCTTCCGCCGCGACCGGCGACCCCGGCGATCCGCGTGGCTATGACCCGCAAGGCGACGCAATGCGTTCCAGAACCCCATCGATCGGTCTCCCTGGCAAGCTAGGACCGGCACACCGGCCGGACTGGTCTTGTGTGGCTTGAAGTTCCGGTTTTCGGGCAGACGCCCGAGGCGAAATTCACGATGGCAAGAGCCCCAAATACCTTCGATTCAAATTGGAGGTGGGCGAAAAATCAATCCTAATCCTCCCTAGCCCGCGTATTTTGCGCATTCTGCGCATCACATCCAGCCGCTACCATCCCTACATCTGGCCGGTGCCTGGGGTGCCGGCCGAGCATGGGCGAATGTTCGGACCGCCGACACGGCACCGGCGGCTGGGCAAGCAGCCGGCTCCGCATAGGCGGACCTTCCCTTTGGTGCGCCCCTCTCGGACCGCGCACACCTCCGTAGACGTTAGAAGCACACGCGCTGACAAAGTTCCCGAAAAGTTCCCGGAAACCACCCGGCATTCGCCAGCCCGTTTACCGCGGACACTCAAAACGAGCTCGACCTCTCCACCATCTGGCGTAGAGCCTTCCCCCTCCATAGGTGAACGAGCCGCCGCCGGGGTGTGCCACCCGCAATGCGTCTCCGCGGCGGCAGAACCCGGCCTGAAGGCCCGGCCTAGGAACTGCTTCTCGGCGGCAACGCCCGTAAACGCCCCTACTCTGGCCCCAACGGTTTCCCTCCCCTGGGCCAGGGCTTACAGTAGTACGCGGGGGCGCCCGCCGGGTGCCACCCGACAAGGGCTGACCCAGTGCCACAAGCCATGAGGAGGTCTGGAGATGGTTGCCCGAGTTTCGCGCCGCCAGTTGTTGCGCAACGCGGCCTGGGCGGGGATTGGGCTGTTGGTGGTCGATCGGCCGGCAGGCTCGGCGGAGCGCTCGCCCAACGAGCGGCTGCGCCTGGCGTTTGTGGGGGCAGGGGGCCGGGGGCAGGCCAACCTCGAGGCCCTGCGCCAGCACGATATCGTCGCCCTGTGCGATGTGGATGAGCGCCGGGCGGGCAAGGTCTTCGAGCAGCATCCCAAGGCCGAGCGGTTCCGCGACTTCCGCAAAATGCTCGATACCTTGCACGCCCGCATCGATGCTGTGGTGGTCAGCGCGCCCAACCACATCCACGCGCCGGCCAGCGTGATGGCCATGCGCTTGGGCAAGCACTGCTACTGCGAAAAACCGCTGACGCACTCGGTGTACGAGGCCCGGGTCATGGCCCAGGTGGCGGCCGAGAAAAAGGTGGCCACCCAGATGGGCACCCAGATCCACGCCAGCAGCAACTACCGCCGGGCGATCGAAATCCTCCGCAGCGGGGCGATCGGCACGGTCCGCGAGGTGGACATCTGGACCATGGCGGCCGAAGGGGGCGGCGACCGGCCCAAAGACACCCCGCCCGTCCCGCCTGGGCTGGACTGGGACCTGTGGATCGGCCCGGCGCCCTGGCGGCCTTACCATCCCTGCTACCTGCCGCGCCAGTGGCACTTCTGGTGGGATTTCGGCGGTGGAGTGCTGGGCAATGTGGGCTGCCATTTCATGGATTTGGCCTTCTGGGCGTTGGAGCTCCGCCACCCCAAGACCATCGAGGCCCAGGGCCCGCCGGTCCATCCGGAAACCACCCCCCGCACGCTCACGGTGCGCTACGAGTTCGATGCCCGGGGCAACTTTCCGCCAGTGACGGTGACGTGGTACCAGGGCCGGCGCTCGCCGCGGGTTGAGCGGGGCGAGGCACCCCCATGGGAACCCGGCTTCTTGTTTGTGGGCGATGCGGGCATGCTGCTGGTCAATTACGGCAAGCGCCAATTGCTGCCGGAAAAGAAGTTCGCCGACTTCAAGCCGCCGGCGCCGACGATTCCCGATTCGCCCGGCCACTATGCCGAGTGGGTGGCTGCCTGCAAGACCGGCAGCCCCACGGGCTGCAACTTCGATTACGCGGGGGCCCTGACGGAAATGGTGCTCTTGGGCAACGTGGCATACCGCGTGGGCCGGAAGATCCATTGGAACCCGGTAGCCCTCAAGGCCAAGGACTGCCCCGAGGCCGACGCCTTCATCCGCCGCGAGTACCGGGCCGGGTGGACGCTGTAGGCGCCGCCCGCTTCCGGGGGGCGGAAGGCTGCGGCAGGAACGGGCGGTCGCGGTGCGCTCATCCCCACCACACCGGTGGGTGTTGGTATTATTCGGAGGGGGGCTGATGCTGCGATGCCGGTCAGTTGTGGCGCCAAGCGTCTGGGGGTGGGAAGCGGGTTGCCACAAAAAACCAATAAGAACGTCGGGGTCTGTAGCATCATTGCTGGCGATTCCAACCTTGCGACCAGGAAGTAGCCGCGGTTGCCCGCTGGGAATCGCTGCCTCGCGTCCGAACAACAGTTGCGCGGCGGGTCGATGATGAGGGGTCTCGGTCACACGCAGAAACCGCGTCCGAATTCAAGCACAGTTGTTGTGACCCCCGGCAATGATGCTACAGACTCGAAATCTCGGGGCATTTGCTCCCCCCACGAAGCAACGGCCGGCCCGCCGGACCCTGCGGGCTGCGTTGCTAATCTATGGGCGTGCAACAGGGGCGATTCTTGGCGTGGTTGGAGCCTATCCGAAACTAGCTACGGTGGGTTACCGAGGACCGGACTCATGGGACGTCGCAATTGGGGCGGCGTCCGGCCACCGAGCCGGGCCCGTGAGGACCCGATGGGACTGGCCGTTGACCGACGCCCGTTTACGGGCGTTTGCCGCCGTAGGCGGCCAGTAGGCCCAGCGTTCACGCTGGGTTACACCGGGCCGGCGTGGACCGTCCTCTTATGCTTTCGAAGCGGTTGCCTGTCAGGCCCGTTCACGGGTCTCCTCAGTACGTGAGCCCAAGGGCGATCGCTGGTGAAACCCGGCCTGAATGCCAGGCGGGGAACCGCCTTTTGGGGGGCAAGGCGCATACAGGCGCCTATCTCGGCGCCGGCGCGGCCTCCGTCTGGTTGGGCCCAACGCGTCCGCCCGATTCCAGCGCGACGGTTACGCGGGGTGCAGTGCTTGCAAGAGCTCGGCCACATACTGGCCCACGCCGGCCAGGACTTCGTGCCGGGGGCGGCAGGCGGCCTCGGCCACGCGACGCACGATCGCCGAGCCGACGATCACCCCGTCGGCCACCGGCGCCAGCATCCGCACGTGTTCCGGCCGGCTCACCCCGAATCCAATGCAGATGGGCAGCGAGGTGCGGTCCCGTAGCCAGGCCACATTGTCGACCAGTTCCGCCGGCAGTTCGGACCGCTCGCCGGTAATGCCCGTTACCGAAACGTAGTACAAGAACCCCGTGCTCTCTTGGGCGATCTGCAAGGCCCGCGCCCTGGGCGTGGTGGGGGTCACAAGCTGGATCAGGCTGAAATCCTCTTTGCGGCAGATTTTGGCCAGGGGGCCGGCCTCCTCGACGGGCAGGTCGGGGACGATGGCGCCGGCCACGCCCGCCTGCTTCGCCTCGGCCACGTAGCGCTCCAGGCCCCGCCGGTACACGATGGCATAGCTGACCATCGTGACCACCGGCGCCGCCAGTTCCGGCGTTACCTGGCGCAGCATCTGGAACACCTCATCCAGGCGCAGATGCCGCTCCAAGGCCCGGGTGTACGAGGCCTGGATAACCGGCCCGTCGGCAATCGGGTCGCTATAGGGTATTCCCACCTCGCACAGCGTGCTGCCCCGGGCCACCAGCACGCGGAGCACGTCGGCGGTGAACGCCAGGTCGGGGTCGCCTGCCGTGACGAACGGCACAAACGCCTTGCGCCCGGTGGCGCGGAGTTGGTGGAAGAGGGTATCGATGGCCGACATGATGCCACGGTGCCTTTCAGAACTCCTCGCCCCGCAGCCGGGCCACTTCGTGGGCGTCTTTATCGCCCCGGCCCGACAGGCACACCACCACGGCCTGGTCGGGTTTCATAGCCGCGGCCAGTTCCATGGCCTTGGCCACCGCGTGGGCGCTTTCCAAGGCCGGGAGGATGCCTTCGCAGCGGGCCAGGGTATCGAAGGCAGCCAGAGTTTCCGCATCGGTGGCGTGGAGGTAGGTAACCCGGCCGGTCTCTTTCCAATAGCTGTGTTCGGGGCCGACACCGGGGTAATCGAGCCCGGCCGAGGCCGAGTGCACCGGCAGCGTCTGCCCGTCATCGTCCTGGAGCACATAGGTGTACATGCCGTGGAGGATACCGGGCCGGCCGAAGCTCAAAGTGGCCGCATGGTCGCCGGGGCGGTCGGACCGCCCGCCGGCTTCCACGCCCACCAGGCGGACGCCGGCATCGCCGATGAACGGATAGAACATGCCAGCCGCATTGCTGCCGCCGCCCACACAGGCGACGATCAGATCGGGCAGCCGGCCCAGTTGCTCGAGGCATTGCTGGCGGGTCTCACGCCCGATGACCGACTGGAAGTCGCGGACGATGCGGGGGAAGGGGTGGGGGCCCATCACCGAGCCGATGCAGTAGTGCGTCCATTGGACGGTGCTCATCCAGTCGCGGAAGGCCTCGTTGATGGCATCGCGGAGGGTGCGGGAGCCGCTTTGCACCGGGCGGACCTCCGCGCCGAGCAGGCGCATGCTGAAGACGTTGGGCCGCTGCCGGCGGATGTCCTCCTCGCCCATGTAGACCACGCATTCCAGGCCGAAGCGGGCGCAAGCCGTGGCCGTGGCCACCCCGTGCTGCCCGGCCCCGGTCTCGGCAATGACCCGCCGCTTGCCCATGCGGACGGCAAGCAATGCCTGCCCCAGCGTGTTATTGATCTTGTGAGCGCCGGTATGGTTCAGATCCTCGCGCTTCAGATAGATCTGAGCCCCGCCCGCACGCCGGCTGAGCCGTTCGGCATGATACAAGGGCGAAGGCCGGCCGACGTAGTGCCGGTAGAGCCGCTGGAGTTCGGCATGGAAGGCGTCGTCGGCCGCCGCCTGTTCGTAGGCCGCCGTCAGCTCCACCAGCGCCCGGGTCAGCGTTTCGGGGACGTAGCGGCCCCCGAACGGGCCGTACCGTCCTGCGGCGTCCGGCACCTGGCAACTGGCCACGGGCTGTTGCATCGTCGTCTGCCTGAATCCGTCGGATGATCGCGAATTTGAAAGGCGAACTCGCCGAAGCCGGCCCTCCGGGGACCGCCCCGCCAGGGCATGTAACCTCGTGCACCCGCCGTCGTGGATTGTGCGGCACAAGCGCCGCAGGGTCAAGGCCCTTATTCGCGAGCCCCGCCCCGGACGCGCTCACAACGCGGCCGGCTCCCCCGGGCCGGCATACCGCCGCCCGCCTGTTTCCGCGCCGAGCCGAATCGGTACAATACCGGCATGTTGCCCACCGTCTCGGAATTGCTCCGCATCCGCCGCCGCCCCCCCCTGCACAAGGCCACGATGGTGCTGGCCTTAAGCGGCTGGATGGATGGCGGCGACGTTTCGACCGGCACCGTCAACCGGCTGATCCTCCTCTTGGAGGCCCAACCCTTCGCCGATATCGACCCGGAACCGTTCTACCTCTTCAACTTTCCGGGCTCCATGGAAATGGCCGCCTTGTTCCGGCCCCATGTGGAGATCAAGGGGGGCCTGGTGCAGACCTGCGACATGCCGTCGAACCTGTTTTCGGTCAGCGAGTCGGCCAACCTGGTGCTTTTCGTGGGCAAAGAACCCAACCTCCTGTGGCGGACCTATGCCGATTGCCTGTTCCGGTTGGCCCACGAGGTCGATGTCCGCCGCATCGTGTTCGTCGGCTCGTTCGGCGGGTCGGTGCCCCACACCCGCGAGCCGCGGCTATACATCACCTGTTCGGAGGCGGCCCTGTTGGCCGAGATGGAGCAATACGGCCTGCGGCGGAGCGGCTATCGCGGGCCGGGCTCGTTGACGACCTATCTGATGAGCCGGGCGCCGGCCGAAGGACTGGAAATGGTCTCCCTCGTGGCCGAAATCCCCAGCTACCTCCAGGGCACCAATCCCCGCTGCATCGAGGCGGTCTCACGCCGGCTGGCCAAGATGCTCAAGCTCCCGTTGGACCTGGCCTCGTTGCGCCAGGCCAGCACGGAATGGGAACTCGGGATCTCGACCATCATCGAGGAAAATAAAGACCTGGCCAAGACGGTCCGCCAGCTCGAAGAAGCCTACGATAACGAACTCTTGGAACAAGAGGAATAGGCCGGCCTTAGGGCAGCCCGTCACGGCCGGACGATGACCTTCATCAATCCCGGCTGGCGCTGGTACAGTCGCTCGAACCACAGGGGGGCCTCGGCCAGCGGAACCACGGCCGAGATGAGGGGCTCGACCCGGATGGCGCCGCGCGCCATTAGCTCCAGGCACAGCGGGTATTCGCCCGACGAGGCGCAGGACCCGTCCAACCGCAATTCCCGGGTTACAACCGCCTGAAGGGGCAGTTCGGCCTGGGGCGAGAGGTTGCCTACTAGCGCCACCGCCCCCCCTTTGCGCACCGAAGCGATGGCCAACGACACCGTGGCCGGTATGCCCACCGCCTCGACCGCCACGTCGGCCCCGCGGCCTTGGGTGCGGCGGCGGATTTCGGCCAGCACATCGGCCTCGTCGGGCGAAAAGGCTTCGTCGGCCCCCAGCCGGAGGGCCAGTTCGCGGCGCTGGGCGTCGGTCTCGACGGCCCACACCCGGCCACAGCCCGCCGCCCGCAAGGCTTGAACCACCAACAGCCCGATCATTCCCGTACCCACCACCACGGCCGTATCGCCCAGCCGTACCCCCACCCGCCGCACCGCGTGCACCGCGATCGAAACCGGCTCGACCATCGCCGCAAAATGAAAACCCAACCCTTCCGGCAGCCGGTAAAGGATGTGCTGCGGCACGGCCACGAACTCCGCCAGGGCCCCATCCTGCCGGAACTCGGCACACGACACCCCCAGCACCCGGCGGCGGTCGCACAAGTTGACCTGCCCCTGGAGGCAGTAATAGCACTGGCCGCAGGAAATGGTCGAGTCGAACGTAACGCGGTCACCCGGCTGCCACCCTTCGACGGCGCTGCCGACCCGGGCAATCACCCCGGCCGCCTCGTGCCCCATGATGATCGGCGGGATGCGCCGCCCTGTGCTGCCATCCATGCCGTGCACGTCGCTGCCGCAGATGCCGCACGCTTCCACCCGGACCAGCACGTCTTGCGGACCGGGCTGCGGCTCGGGGACATCGCAGTACTCGAAACGCTTGTAGGCGGTCAGGACCAGCGCTTTCACCCATGCCTCCGTTGATTCCGCAGTTGGACGCAGGCCTGCCGGGACGCAAGCCGCTGGCCGGCCGTCTTGCCAAGCTGCGGCGGCCGCCCGGCATCAGCCAGCCGGACCGTCGGGCCCCACCAAGCCGGCCTGGCCTGGAAGCTCCGCGGGCGGCAACTCGCTTGCCGCCTCTTCCATCCAATGCGCAACCTCGCGCCGTGCTGCCAGATAGTACACCAGCCCCACCGCGGCAATCAACACCGTGCCTATGCGGTAGCCCAGGGCCACGACCAGCCCCTGCCCGGACGGGAGGTATTGGCCATCGGCCAGCGGAACCGCCGTGTACAAGAAGTTCAGCACCCCTTCAAAAGGGCCCAGGTTGATCGGCAGCACGCCCGTGGCCGCACTGATAGGGCTCACGACCAGATGCACCCCCAGCGAATGGTAGCGGTCGTACAGCCCAGCGGCGACGAAAAACACCGATGTGGCAAACAGCGTATGCACCGCCACACTCATCCCGGTCGCCAGCGCCAGCGTGCCCAGCCGCATCCGGTACATCCGCACCGCGGCCACCAGCCGGGCCAGCGGCCGCCCCACATACGGAAGCGAGGCGATCCACTCCAGCGATTTGCCGCGGGTAAGATCGGGGCCCAAAGCTGCGGCAATGGCCAGCGCCCCCGCCACGGTGAGCGCCAGGGTCGTCTTGCACACGACGGCTACCGCCGCGCTGGGCACTTGCCAGAACCCGGTCACCAGGATCGCCCCCGAGGCCACCAGAAACAGCACATACAGGCCAAGGGCCCGATCGACGAAGACGCTGGCCAGCGCCTCGGCCCGGTACCGAGGCTGCTGCTGCCCCAGCATCACCGCCTTGAGAATGTCCCCCCCTACGATCCCCATGGGAGCCAGGTTGAACAGGTAGCCCAAAAACCCCACGCGCAAGGTCTGCGACAATCGCACCGGCACGCCCAACGCCCGCACCAGAAAGTGCCACCGCACCAGCGTTACCACCACGGCCGCGAACGAAAGCAGGAAACTGCCGCCCAGCAAGCCCCAATCCTTGGGCCGCTCCCACAGGTCGCTGAATACCGCGTTCCGCTGGGCCTGGACGGCAAGCCACGCCAAGATGCCGGCCGAAATGCCGACTTTCAATAAGGCTATGAACAGGCGTTTCACGCGGCGGCCGCCCTGGTTTCGATGACGAAGCAACACAGGTAATACAGGTGCACGTGCTCGGGCCTCGGCAGAGGCCCCGCTGGCGGGCCAAAGGCCTTGGGCGCCCCCCAATCCCTGTGGCGCACCCTGCAAATGTAGCATAATCGGCCGCGGGCACGAAGGCCCAGGATTTTCCGCCGCACGGCACAGCCCGCCGCAGGCACCCTGCCGGTACCGCTTGGCAAGACCACGGGGTTCCCCTTGCGGTTCCGCCACAACCGAGGCCTCTGGGATGCGCGAAAGAGGAGAGAGTGCTCCGCGGCCGGCGTTCTGCGTGCCGCCATCGCGGATGCCGGCCGGGCAAATCGGCCCACTACCCCCCCTGTGACTGGCCTAACGTAATGTGCCCAAAACAGCGAGCACGTGAGGCGGTGCGGCCAGATCTAGGCGGCCGGGCTGACCCCTGCCATCTGACATGCTGTCATGAAGGCTCTTCTCTTGACCTCATGCCCCTTCCCCTCGATACACATCTTGAACCTTGGCTCCTCGCCTTTGTGTTTCATGCGCGGCCACACGTGGTCCACGAATTCAGCTACGGCACAAAAAGCTGCCCAAGCCGTGTTCTCGATACCAGCGATATTTTGCCGGCTTGACGCCATTGCTTTCCCTAGAGCTTCTCGCGAGGCTGCCGCCTCTTTTCGGGCGCGGCTGTCTGCCGCACCGCGCAACGGGAAGAGAACTTCCAGAAACCGTTGCCACTCACCCGGCCCGAGGCGGTAGCCCGCCAACTGTCGCGAGATTGTTCGGAACTTTTCGAACAGGCCGTTGACCCTTTCCAGCAACCGAGCGGCGTCTTCCAGCTTCCGCTTCACGTTTCCTGTGTGGTGGATCGAAATGATCTCTCTTGTTCTATTTCCCTTCTCAAGGGCCAGTGCGTATGTGTTTGCACAGACCACGCGCACGCTGGTTGGACCAAATCGGATGGCCCCCTCGCCAGTGTGGTCTAAGCCGAGGAGTAAGTACCGATGGAGGTCGTCCTCCTGAACGATGGTATCCACCTGCGGTAGGCGAGCCAGCAGGACGACTTGGCGTCCGCCCGAGAGGCTGAAAGCACTTTCGTAGCGCATTTGGCCCGATTCGACCAAGTCGTCGAGAAAGCGGAAGGCATCGACGTTTTGGAGGACCCGGTAGCGACTTTTGACCAGCCCGAGCAGTGCTCCGTTGTCCGACCGGCAGTTGGCGAGCACGTCGGGGACGGTTACCCAATTACGAGGAGCGTCACGATTCCCCGCCAGGTGCGCCACTGGCACTTGAACAACCTCCCAATCCAGCTTTGCTTCCTTTATGGCCTCGGCGCTCGTCATGGGGTGATCCAACACGGTACCAAGCCCATGCCAGGCCGGCAGCAGCGCGAAGGCGGCCTCGGCGAGTCTGTCAGGTCGGATGGTAATGCGGTGGGACATGATGGGCTCCTAAGAATGCAACAAGACTGGCGGTGACGTGCCGAGGGCGCTACCCAAGCCGAGCTTCTCACTCAAACCTCGCTAAGGGGACGCGGAAACACAGTTACGCGGCTGGAACGAGCGACTTCGGCCGAAAAGGTTTCGGACTTGACCACCGCACCTCATTGAACCTGCGGCGATGCGGCGGAACGTTTCGATTGCCCACTTGAAGTATACACCACGTTCGGCTACCTTGCGTGGAGACCGGCCACAGCGCCTTTGAGGCTTGGACACACCCTGTAGTTGCATTGCGTGCCACTTTTCGGAAGGCTCAAACGAATGGACGATACTCAGCCGCCAGTTCCTCAAGCATGCGGCAGCCGGCGCCGGCCTTGCGTAGAGCCCGCTCGACACCCGTGCATGGTCGCCGCATAGGGGGTATGCTTAGAGGAGTGGTCCCCCGCAACGCCGAAGATCGCTCTTCCTCGGGCGAGATTCCGCTGGGACTTGCCGGTCCGCGTAGAGAGGGCCATCGCTCATGCTGAAGACGATCACCATCCAGGGTTTCCGCGGGGTGGATTGCCTCCGCTTGGAGGATTTCGCCCGTGTGAACCTCCTGGTGGGGCCCAACGGCGGCGGCAAGACGACCGCGTTGGAAGCGCTCTGCCTGGCGCCCCGGCCGTTCGCCCTCGATCTTCTCGACCGGATGAACCAGTGGCGCGACATGCCGCCCCTGGCTCCGCACACATGGCATACCCTTCTTACCGTATTCAGCCAAATGTACCCCCATCGGGAGATCCGGCTGGAGGTGGAGACGACCACGGGCAGCGCGTCGGCCCGCATCACCGCGATGTTCGGGGTTGCAGGTACCGAGGTATCGGAGGCGGCCGCCGGCGCAGGATCGCAACAACCGGTGGGCATAAGTACGGAATCCGAAGAAACCATCCGCGGCGTCTCGTGCGTCTACCGGACCGACTCTGGGCAGGAGGTCCAGGCAACGCTGGAACTCGTCCCGCCCGGGTACCGGCTCACGGCCACGACCAACGCCAAGCAGCCGCCGCGGGGCATACTTCCCGGGGCGTTTTTCATCCATGCCAGGCGAGCGACCAGCCTCGCCGAGACTGCGGATACACTCACCCGGCTTTACGAGAAGCAGGCCGAACAGCGGTTTATCGAGGCCTTGCAAAGAATCGAGCCCCGCCTGCGCCGCCTGGTCCCGGGGACGCGGCGCGGCCAGCCGACCGTGCTGGCCGACCTCGGCTCCGCCACGCTTGTGCCTATCAACATTCTGGGCGATGGCTTCTG
>JBBIQF010000136.1:3195-14239 GCA_037442445.1 Planctomycetaceae bacterium | reverse complement strand
CGAACATGCCCATCCTCGGAGCACATCAGTCGATTGCCGGCGGCTACCACCGGGCGATCCAACGGGCCCACCAGGCAGGCTGCCAGTGTGTCCAGCTCTTCACGAAGAACAATAACCAGTGGAACGCCCCGCCCATCACGCCCCAGCAAGCCGCCGAGTTCCAGGCCGTTGCTGCCCAACTGGGCATGGGGTACTTGCTGGCCCACGACTCGTATCTGATCAACCTGGCCAGCCCCGAGCCGGCCCTGTGGCGGCGATCTGTCCATGCGTTTGCCGCGGAACTCCGTCGGGCAGAGACGCTGGGGATCGGATACGTGGTCACGCATCCCGGCTGCTACACCACGGCCGACCCCGAGTTCGGCCTGCGGCGAATCATCCAGGCCCTCGATGCCGTGCACGCCGAGACCCGCGGCACGCCGGTCCGCTGCCTGCTCGAAACCACGGCCGGGCAGGGAACCGCCTTGGGATGGCGCTTCGAGCACCTGGCCAGAATCATGGAAGGGGTGCGCGACCCGGACCTTCTGGGGGTGTGCTTCGATACCTGCCACGTATTTGCCGCGGGCTATGCCTTATCGCCGCTGCGGAGCTACCGGGCCACCATGCGGGCCCTGGACAAGACCGTCGGGTTGCCCAGCGTCAAGGCCATCCATCTGAACGACAGTGCCCGAGAGCGGGGCAGCCGTGTGGACCGGCACGCCCACATCGGCCAAGGGAAGATCGGTTTGGCCGCCTTCGATTACCTCGTGAATGACCCGAACTTCCAAGCCGTGCCCATGTATCTGGAAACCCCCAAAGGCATGCACCAGGGCGAGGATTGGGACGTGATCAACCTTCGGACCCTGCGCGAGCTGGCCGACAGGAACGCCCCCCGGCAGTAGCAGGGAGCGGGGAGCGGGGAGCACGGAGTAGGGAGCACGGAGTAGGGAGTAGTCAAGATCGAGCCGCGGGGTTCATCCCGGCAGTGCAAGCACGACCCCACCAGTTTGGTCATTGGTGCTTGGTGCTTGGTCATTGGTGCCTGGTCATTGGTGCTTGGTCATTGGGATTTGGTCATTGGTGCTTGGTCATTTGGCCATTCGACATTTGTCTTTCGACATTCGTCATTCGTCATTGCCGCTCCACCGGCGGGTTGAACTCGCCGGCTCGTTCTTGCTCCCTGCTTTCTGCTCTGTGCTCCCTGCCAGCTTGTAGCGCTGGCTTGGGTCGTCGGGCATCACGGCCGGCGCCGGGGAATCGTCACCGTGAAGACCGTGCCATCCGATTCGGTGCTTGTAAACTCCACCCGGCCCCCCAAGTAGCCCTCCGCCAGCAGCTTCATACTGTAGGTGCCGATACCGCGTCCCGGCTCCCCCTTGGTGCTGAAAAAGCGGTGGAATATCTGAAGCTGCACCTCGTGGGGGATCACGCCGGGATTGCGGACCCAAAAGGCGGCCTCTTCGGTCGAACCTTTGCAGCCGACCGACACCGTGCCCCCTTCCGGCGTGGCCTCCAGGGCGTTCTTGAGCATGTTACCCAGCACGCGGGCAAGCAGCCGGCGGTCCGTTTCCAGCACGCCGTCCCAGACCTCCTCCAGCCGGATGGTCCGGTGGTGGGCCGCGGGGTGCGACTGGTAGAGGGCTTGCAACTCGGCCAGTAGTTGCCCCACGCGGAACGCCGAAACTTCCGGCACAAGGTCGCCCGACTCGGCATACATCAGGTCGCGATGCGCCCGGAGGTCTTCGATCAACGTGCTGGCCAGGTCCTGGAGGCGGCGGAGCGGGAAATCGTCGGCTAGGCGCTCGTGGAGTTCGTCGGCCAGCATGGCGGCGTAGCCCTCGATGCCCCCGGCGGCATTCAGCATGTCGTGGAAGAACAGGCGGTTAAGCAGGGCGATCCGCTTGGACTGGCTGATGTCGTAAATGGCGCAGATGATGAAGCGAATCCCTTGCACCTCGACCGGGGTGGCCAGCACTTTGAGGTCCAAGGCCTGCACCCCGCGAGAGCCTTTGCAAAGCACCCGGCACTCGCGCACCACCTGGCGGGAAAAGTCCTGGCTTTCCAAAATGGCCTGCACGGCCCCACAGGTGATGCAAAAAGGTCCGGTGCCGCAGCCGTCGGGCCCAACATCGGCGTGCACGCAGTCGAAAACCTCGCCCGGCCGGGCACCCAGCCAAGTTGGCTCGGTGGCTTGGAGCCATTCCGCTGCCCGGCGATTGCAGGCCACGATCTGGCGATGCTCGTTGAGCACCAGCACGCCTTCCTCCATGCAATCGAGGAGGGTTTGAAGCAGCGGGGTGTTTTGGAGAAGCGAATGCTGCTTGGACAGGACCGCTGGGTCGGCTCGACCCGAAGGTGCAGGCTGGGCCATCGCCACTGTGTGTGGCCTCAAGCTCGCCTCGACGTGCGTCGAAGGCATAGGCATCACCAAAAACGGTGGGTGGAGAAACCGGTCAGGGCCCAAGCAATTGTACGTCGCCAAGTTGAGTTTGCCCGAGAAAAGGGTTGCCGGGCCGCGAAAAACACGGGGGGCTCCCCGCCACAGGGTGGGATTTGCGTCGGAGATGTTTGCTGAGCGGCGGGCGGGTGTCGGCATCGCGGCCGGTTGGCATGTAGGTGGCGGCTTGTGTGGCGAAGATTTGTGGCTAGACTGGGAGCCGGTGCAAGCGCTGGTGCCGGCGGGCTGGCGGGGATCGCCGCCTTGCGACCGCTGGTAGCGTTTTTGCCGAAAGAATCGTCCCTAACAACCGGCGGCACGCGGGGCGCCGCGGCGGCTTGGGATGCGGATTCTGGGATGCGGAGGGTTGACTGCGTATGCGCTATTTCCCGCGGACCGTGGTTTTGTTCGCCTGGATCGTGGCTTTGGGTGCTGGCCTGTGGCCGGGGGTGGGGCAGGCGGGCGACTGGCCGCAATGGGGTGGGCGCGACGACCGCAACATGGTCTCGGCCGAAACGGGCCTGCCCGATACCTTCGATCCCGGGCAGAAGAGCCCCACTGGCGGCGGCATCGACCTGGCCACCACCAAGAACGTCAAATGGGTGGCGCGCCTCGGTTCGGCGGCCTATGGGAACCCCACCGTGGCTGGCGGCAGGGTGTTCGTGGGGACCGACGACCTGACCGTCTCCTCCGATCCCCGGTTCCGCCGCACCCGGGGCGGCATGGTGAAGTGCTTTGACGAGGCCAGCGGCAAACTCCTCTGGCAACTCGTCATACCCGAACGCAAGCGCTATCCCAAGGAGATGCTCTTTACCCACCAGCATCTGGGCGTCTGTTCGTCGCCCACGGTGGACGGCGACCGGGTGTACGTGGTGACCTGCGCCGCCGAGGTGGTCTGCCTGGACGTGCACGGCCAGGCCGACGGCAACCAGGGGCCCTTCACCGCCGAGGGGCAATACTTCGTCGGCCCGGATGAGAAGCCGGTGCCGGTGTTTCCCGGCGATGGCGACATCCTGTGGCGCGTGGACTTGATCGACGATTTGGGCATCCGGCCGCACGACGCGGCCAGTTGCTCGATCCTCGTGCACGGCGACCTGTTGTACCTGAGCACATCCAACGGCGTGGATCCCAGCCACAGCCGGGTGCTGGCCCCCGAGGCCCCGGCGATGGTGGCTTTGGACAAGCATACCGGCCGGCTGGTGGGGCAAGAGAACGCGCACATTTCGCGGCGGCTGTGGCATTGCCAGTGGTCGTCGCCTTCGCTGGGGCGGGTGGCGGGGCGCGAGTTGGTGTTCTTCGGCGGGGGCGATGGCGTGTGCTACGCCTTCGAGGCGATGTCCCGGGTGCCCCCCCGGCCGGCTCCGTGGGTCACCGCATGGTCCTACGACTGCAACCCGCCGCACTATCGCTTCCGCGGCGGCAAGCCCATCCCCTATTACGACGGCGACAAGCGGAAGAAGGACAGCCCCAACAAGAACGACGGCCAGTATGTGGGCCCCAGCCAAATCATCGCCACGCCGGTCTTCCACCAGGGGCGGGTGTACGTGGCCATTGGGCAAGACCCGGCCCACGGGCGGGGCAAAGGCCTGTTGCACTGCATCGACGCCTCAGGCCGCGGCGATATCACCAAGACCGGCTGCGTGTGGACGTACGATGGGCTGGACCGTTCGATCGGCACGGTGGCGGTGGCCGGCGGCCTGGTGTATGCCCTGGACGTGGCGGGTCGGCTGCACTGCGTCGATGCCCAGACGGGCAAGCCCTGCTGGGTGTACGAGACCAAGGCCGAGGCCTGGGGAAGCCCCCTGGTGGCCGACGGCAAAGTGTTTTTCGGCAACCAGAAGGACTTTTACATCCTGGCCGCCGGGCGCCAGCCGCGACTGCTCAGCCGCATCCGCCTGGGCTCGCCGGTCTATAGCACGCCGGTCGTGGCCAACGGGGTGCTGTACGTGGCCTCGCAGCATTACTTGTGGGCGGTGGCCCGGCCGGACCACCTCCAGCGCCTCACCAAGGCGGCAGGCACAGCGTCCCGCCCTCCAGGTGAATCACGCTCCCGTTGATGAACCCGGCCTCGTCGGTAAAGAGGAAGCCCACTACGTGCGCCACGTCGATGGGCTGTCCGATCCGCTGCACGGGGATCTTCTTGGCCACCTGGGCGTACAGCACTTCTTTGGGGGTGTCCCAGCCGGCGCATGAGGCGGCCAGCATCGGGGTATCGATCGTGCCCGGGCTGACCGCCACGAAGCGGACCCCCTTGGGGCTGTGATCGGTGGCCAGGCTCCGCATGAGGGCCACCACGGCCGCCTTCGACGCGCAATACACCGCATGGGCCGGGAACCCGATCTCCGCCGCCACCGAGGTGGTAAAGCAGATCACCCCTTTGCCTTGGCGTTCCATCACCGGAATGGCGTGCTTGCAGACCAGCACCGGCCCCAGCAGGTTCACGTTGATCAGCGCGTAAAAATCGTCCAAAGTGATGTCGGTGATCTTCTGATTGCGCAGCACGCCGGCGTTGGCATGGACGCAATCCAGCCGGCCAAAGCGATCCACGGCCAGGCGGACCACGGCCTCGACGTCCTCCTCGCGACTGGTGTCGCCATGGAAGAACACACAGGTGTGGCCTTCGGCAGCCAGGCGCCCGGCCAGCGCCTCGCCCGCCTCGGGCTGGATGGACATGGCGATGACCTTCGCGCCGTGCCGGGCAAACAGCTCGCTACACGCCTCGCCAATGCCCGACGTGCCCCCGGTGACCAGAATCACTTTGTCTTTGAGGTGCATGGCCGTCCTCCTTCGGGTTGCCCCGCAGCGGGGCCGCAGGGAAGGGTGGTTTCCAAACGCGACTTCAACCCCGGTAGCCGGAGCGCTGCCGCCGCGGCCGGCCCGACTGCCGGAACTCGATGGCGTGGTCGATCAGGCCGAAGATATCGTATTGCGGCCGGTAGCCCAGCACGTACCGGGCCTTGGTCGTATCGATGCAGAAATCCTGCCCCACGGGGTCGACCAGTTCCAGCGTCTCGATGCCCAGGCGCTTGGCCGCATACTCGGCGGCCTGGACGTAGTCGAACGGGTCGTTCATGGCAATCATGAAGGTCTCGCCCTCGATGCCCTCGCGCTGCAAGGCCAAGAGGAACGCCTGCACGCAGTCTTCGACCGCCACGATGTGGCGGCGCATGGGCGAGCCATCGGGGTGGCGCAGGGCCACGGCGGCGTCGCGGCCCGAGGCATAACGCTCCCGCTGGGCCGGCGTCATCAACTCGCGCCACACCGGCACGCCAAAACCCTCGCCCGCCACGGTCAGGTGCTGGAGGATGTCGTCTTCGGCATGGATCCACGAGATCCGCAAGCACACCGTGGGCACGCCGGCCTGGCAGTAGTATTGGCGAAACATCGCCTCCTCCAACACCTTGGAAAGCGGATAGTAGCCGGGATAGGCCCAAAGCGGCAAGTCCTCGCGGATGGGGGCGGGCTGCGGCCGGTAATAGATGCCATTGACGGCGTCGCCGCTGGCCAAAATCACCCGACGCGGTATGCCGGTCCGCATGGCCGCGTCCAACACGTTGAACGTCCCCTGCACGCTCACCCGGATCAACGCCTCGCGGTCCTCCTTGCACGTCGCCAGGTGGATCACCGCGTCGCTTTGGCCGACGAGTTCATCCATCAGCCGGGCATCGGCCACGTCGCCTTGGACCTCCTCGACGCCCGGCACGCCCACCGCATAGCGATGGCACAGTCCCACCACCCGATAGCCCTCGCGGACCAGGGCCTCGCACAGCGGAGCGCCCAGTTTGCCGGCCGCTCCGGTCACCAACACCCGCTGGATTGCAAGCGCCATGTGCCCTTCTCCTCTGCCGTTCTCCTCCTCGATGCACCTGGACGGAAGCCCCCCGCTGCCCGGCCAACGACCGCCACCGGGCCTGAAGCCGCCCGGCCTGGCGGCCTGCCTCCCGGCCGGGACGGGCCCTCAATCGCCAAACAGTTGCCTCAGCTTCACCGCCGTATCGCGGGCCAATTCCATGTCGGGCAAGGTCATATCGGGCAGCCGGCAGAAGGGCAGCATCTCGGCCGTGATGGGCCCCTGATAGCCGATCCGCGCCAAGGCGGCCTTGACGGCCGCAAAGTCCACGTCGCCCGATAGCAGATCGTCGCCAAAGCCGTGCAGCCCGCCCCCGCAGTCCTCACGCTTGAAGTTCTTGACATGCACCGCGGCGATCCGCGGGCCGAGAATCTCGATCCAGTGCTCCGGATGCCCCTGGATGACCACGTTGCCCACGTCGAAATAGCAGGCCACGTGCCGGCTGCCAAACTGATCGACAAACGCCTTGAACTCCATGGGCCCCACCAAAAACCGGTTCCAGACGTTCTCCAGGGCAAGCGTTACATCCCGCTCGGCCGCGGCGGGCAGCAATTCCTCCAGCGACGCGGTGGCGTTGTCCCACACCTGCTGGTAAGGAACCACCGGCGCCGACGGGTCCCACGGCACGGCCACCGCACCGGGAATGACCAGGATGACCTTCACCCCCAGCCAGTAGGCCACCTCGATGTACTTGCGCGTGAACTCGATCGCCCGGCGCCGCTGGGCCACATCGGGCGACGAAAGCGGGCAGCCCCAATAAAACCCGCTGATGAGCGTACGCAATCGCATCCCCAGGCGATCGGCCTGGTCGCGGATCTGGCGGCATTGGGCCTCGCTCACGTCGGCCGACAACTCGCCCGCCCCGAAGGCCAGCTCCACCCCCTGGTAGCCCATCTCCTTGGCTTCTTGCAAGGCCTGGGCAATGGGCTTCTGGCCTTCAAACCCCCCAATGGTCCAGTACGTGATTTGCAGCAGATGCGACATGACGTGCCTTTCCTCCCGGGCAAGACGGTAACCGCACCGCCGGCGCGCCGAGAGGCCCCCGGCGGCCCGCAGCGTGCCGGCCATTGTAGCACCCCTCCAACCCATGCCCAAGCGGGAGAGTCACGAGTGACGAATGACGAATGACGAAAGACAAATGACGAATGACCAATGACCAGGCACCAATGACCAATGACCAAGCACCAATGACCAAACTGCCAGGGTGCGTGCTTGCACCGGCGGGATAACCCCCGCGGCTCGTTCTTGGCTACTCCTTGCTCCCTGCTCCCTGCTCGATACCTCTTCGCGCCCTTGCCCCCCTGGCCAGTGCGGGGACGACCGGGCAACTTGGTTGGCGCGGCCTTGGGGCCAATGTAGACTCAACAAGAAGCGTCCCGGCAAGGCCTTTTGTGCCCTGGCGCGCTCGTTGCGGCTCCTTGTGTCCTCCTGGAGGATCGCGGATGAGCACGATCCACCAAGTGTATTGCACGCTCGGCGTTGGGGCCAGTACCCCCAATGGGTCGGGTGAAGCAGCCACCTGCATCCGCTGCGTCGGCTCGCTCGACGGCCCGGATTTCGATGCCTGCTGGAAAGACATCCAGCCGTACGTCTATTACCGACTCCCCCCGGGCACCTCCGAGCAGATTCGCCAGCGGCTGACCGCCGACACGGCGCCCAAGCGTCTGTTTCGGGTAACCACGGCCAGCGGCTGGGATGTCTTGGGCCAAGCGTGCTTCCTCCCTGTCCCGGCCCCGGGAGGCGACGGTAACGCCTTTGCCCACGTGCTTTTCCAGAAAGACGCCGAAGGCGCCGGGCGGTGGTCGGCCGTCGAGTGCCTGAAACTTTGGGCCGCGGCGGGCTGGGTTCAAGCCGAAGCCCCCCAGGCCGGCCTGGCAGGCCCTTTGCATTCGCTTTCTGAGCTTGTGGGGGATCGGGGGCCGGCCATCGACGATCAGGTCTTCCTGAGCTTTCTGACCGCCGATGCCCAGGGGCCTTTCCACGACCCCCAGGGTGTGATTCCGCCACGCTGGCGAACCATGCCCGCCGCCGAGCGCCGGGGCTGGTTCCTCGATCTGTTTTCGGCCTTCCTTCAAGGGGGGAGCCAGCAGGGAGGCCCCGTGTGCCTGGTGGCCGAGCCCGCGGTGGCGGCCCTCATGTTCTACGGCATTGCCCGGCTGGTGCCCGAGGGGCCCATCCGCGAGAATCTCAGCTTTTCCACTTATGAGCCCATGCCGGGACGTGCCAGCGTGGCCCTGGCGGCCACATGGTTTGCCGAGCCCCAAACCGCCGGTTCGCAACCCGAACTGGGCGCCGGCTGCGCTGCGGTGCTCAACACCCTGGCCGAGCCGGCCCCCGAAACTTCGCGGCCCCGCACCGAATACGCCACCGGCCTGGTGAACCGGCTGGTCGAGAAGGGCTGGCCGGAGATCGACTGGCGCCTGGAAACCCTCCGCGCCGTCAAAGTGCGGAAGATCGAACTCCTGGAGACGCTGGCCACGATCGAGCAACTGGTAGAAAACCTGCTCGAAACCGGCAGCTTCGCCAACCAGAACTGGCGCAAGAGCGAGGCCCTGACCAGCAGCGTAAGGCACGTGCTGTTGCGGCACCTCCAGCGAGCGGGCGACCTGCCAGCGGCTTTGAAAAACGTCATCGGCGGACCTGCGCACCTTTCGGTTCTCGACCTGGCCGCCGGCTCGAAAGACCCCCTGGCCCGCAACGTGGTGGAACTGTTGCTCAAGCGCGTGCCGGCCGAGAAGTTCGATATCCTCCTCAAGCTGCCAGGCATCGGTGCTGCGGAAAAAATTCAGTCCCTTTCCACCTATATCGAGGCCCACGAGACGCTGCCGCCCGGATGCGACGGGCTGTGGGCGGAATGGGAAAAAGGCGCCAAGACCGGTGACATCCACAAGATGGGGCTTTTGCCCCAGCTTCTGCTCGCACTGCCGCCCGAGACGCTCCGCAAGCTCTTGAAGAACCTGCCCGAGCTGCGGGCGGTGCAGGCCATTACGGGGCTGGTGGAACTCCACCGCGCCAAGGCGATCACCACCGCCGAACTCACCGCCGTCATCGACGC
This sequence comes from Planctomycetaceae bacterium, assembly GCA_037442445.1. GTDB lineage: Bacteria > Planctomycetota > Planctomycetia > Pirellulales > Thermoguttaceae > JANLFZ01. The sequence goes on along the minus strand of JBBIQF010000136.1, from coordinate 4,921 downwards.
GCTGGACGAGGAGATGGTCGTGGCGATCCTGCGGCAGCGGGGCGCAGCTTTTTTGGAAGAGTACCCGGGCAAAGAACCCGCCTTGGGGCGCAAACTGGCTGGCCTGCTCCGCACCTTGCACCAGCACCCGGAGGAGTTCAAGGAACGCCTAGAGTGGGTGCTGGCCGGCCAGCATCTACTGGAGGACGAAAAGCAGCAGCGCCTGGCCACCGCCTGGGCCAACTGCCGCAAGGGCATCGCCGCTTTGGGCCGGCTCCAAGAGGGCGAAGCCCCGGCCGGCGAGCAATCGCGGATCAACCTGATGGTCTCCACGGCCCGGGAGTTCGCCCTGGCCGCCGACGAAGCCCTGGCCCCTTGCGCCTTCGAAGGCGAGAACCCCCATCTCCGCAAGCTGGAATGCCTGCGGAAAATCGCCAACGAAGTCTTGGGCAAGCCGCTCATGCCGCCGGGCCCCGTCGAGCATGAGTACCTCTGGAACCGGATCGCCCAGCAATTGCAAACCCATCAATGGCCGGCCGAAGGCGGCATTACCAAAGAAGCTATGAAGGCCGAACTGGCCGCCAAGAAGGAGGGCAAAAAGGAACCCGGCAAGCGCGAGGGCAAGGAAGGGCCGCCGGCGCCGGAGGTCCGCCCCCTCGTGACCGAATCGAAGGTCCTCACCTACGTGATGGTGGGACTGGTGGGGGTGCTGACCGTGGCCATCGTCGTCGCAGGCTTGATCTGGCTCTGGCCCAGCCCGCAACCCAGAAGGCGTCCCGGCAAGCGCCCCAAGGCAACGGCCCCCGCCAAGCTACCGGCCGACAAAGAAGTGGAACCCAAAAAGACGCTTCGCGACCTCCGGGAGCCGGCAGCGGGCAAGGCCAAATAGCCCGGCCGGTACGTGGGGCGGCATTTCTTCCGGGCTAGCACCCGGCAGGACAGCCGGCCCGGCGGAAGGGTGTGCGCCGGCACGGCCGCTTATTAGCCCGGCGGCTCAGGTTTCCCGGCGGCCTTGTCAATCGTAGCCACGTTCCCAAGAAGCAGGCTAGCTTGGTTTCTGCTGCGTGTTCTGATAGATGGCCTGCAGCAGGCTCTGGACATCGGCGAACTTCTTGCGGGTGCTGAGAACCCCGTCGAGCAATCGCCGGGCGTCGCTTTCCGAATGGCCAAGGGTGCGGAGCACCTCGTAGGTCTCGGAGATCACATCGGGTTCGACCTCTGCCTGCCGGGCCTCGTCGCGCGTCACCATCAGCGCGAACTTCGGCACTTTGCGCCGCAGTTTGGCGATGATGCGCTCGGCGGTGGCCGGCCCCACGCCGGGCAGGCTGGCCAGCAGCTTGGCGTCCTGTTCTTCGATGGCGGTGGCGATTTCTTTGACCGGCCGGACCATCGCCCGCAGGGCCTTGCGCGTCCCCACCCCGTCGACCGAGCAGAACAGCTCGAAGAACTCCCGCTCGACCTCGCTGATAAAGCCCACCAGCCGGGGCGTCAGCCGCCCCTGCATCTGGTTGCCTTCGAGATACTCGATGGTATGGAGGCTGACCTCGGTGTGGAGCATCGCCTGCAATTGCCGGCGGGCATACTCGGGAATGAGCACTTCGTACTCGAACGCGCCGACGCCGAGCGTCAGCACGTCGCCGGCCACTTGGACCGGCGTGCCGGTGATTTTGGTGATCATGGCGAAAAAGCTGTTAGCTGTTAGCCATTAGCTTTTGGCCGTCAGCCAGAGTGGCGGACTGTGACACCG
>JBBIQF010000136.1:491-3185 GCA_037442445.1 Planctomycetaceae bacterium | reverse complement strand
GTGGCGATGTCCCCGCCCAGGGCGACAAGCTCTCCGGTGATCTTGGTAATCAAGGGCGAATCCTCCGTGCCCGGCGGCCCGCACCCCGCGAGCGGCCCGCGCCCCGGCTCAGTTGCCATCCAGGCCCCCGGCCGACCACCGGATAGCCCGGCCCAGTATCTCCCCGAATTGCGGCGCCGCATACGCTTCGTGGTCGTGCCCCAACTGGAAGTAGCATACCCGGCTCTTGCGCACGGTATGCACCCACGCCACCGCTTTGCTGTTCTCCGGATGATCGGTGGTGAGGATCACGTGCATCCCCGGGGCCAGGCCGTGCCCCTGGTAGGTCTCGTCATGGATCTCGAAGTCCGTAAGCCCCCGGGTGATCGGATGCTTGGGGTCCGCGATGTGCACCGTGAACTTCATGCCGTGCTTGGCCGCCGAGAGCCAACTGGTTACGCCCACCATCTTCTGATACTCGGGCCGGCTGCGGTACGCATAGATGCCGTGGTGCAGGATGACCAGCCCGACCCCGCGGTCCAAAAGCGCAAGGAAGTTGTTCCACCGCTTGTCGTTGGGCTTCTTTTCGAAGTTGTAAAGCACCATGGCGCGGTAGGGCCAGGCCGAGATGTCGTCGAAGGCCTCGCCCCCTTCTTTTTCTTCCACGAATGTGCACTGCATGTCGGAGAAGCCGGCGAAGACCTTGCGGAACGGCTCGACCGGGTAGCCATGCCCGCCCGAGATCACCAGCACGGGCAGCTTTGTTGCCGGTTCGGCAGCCTCGGCGCCCGGCCCGGCCGGGAAGAAGGACGCCATGCACGCAGCCAGAATTGCGCACATCCACCCACGGAAATGCCGATGCTTGTTCATCGCGGTTCTCCCTTCGGTGCTGCTCGATCGTGCGCCCTTGCCGCCAGCCGCAGCTCACCCAGCCGTGGCCGGCAGAGCACGCCAGCCGCCGCAGCATGGCCCGGGGCAGTCGAACGGCTCTTCAGCATACTCCCCGCCGACGGCGTGGGGAAGAGGGCCACTCCATCCGGCCCAAATGGCCGAGAACTTTGAAGGCAACGTGGTTGCGAAATGCGGACGGACCCCATGCGGCCGGGACGGCCGCGCTCCGTGCTCTCCGCAGCAACGCAAGGCTAGAGGTGGCCCGGCCATAGCGTACCGGCTTTGGCCGGAGCAATGGCTGGCCCTATTCCCCGGGCCGGTTCAGTTCCTTCCGGGACGCATGGTGCTGGCCCGCGGGCCTTCCAGCCCCAGGCGTTTCATCTTCTTGTAAAGCGTGGTCCGGTTGATCCCCAGCGCCTGGGCCGTGGCCTGGCGATTCCAGTGATGGGCTTCCAGGGCTTCGAGGATGAGCTGCCGCTCCGGGGTGGCCAGGGCCTGCTTGAGCGTCCGCGCGCCGAGGGGTTCCACCGCGCGCGGGGCGGCGGCGAAGATGCTTTGCGGAAGGTCTTCCACCCCGATGATCCGCTGCTTGCCCAGAAGCACCGCCCGCTCGATGACGTTTTGCAGCTCGCGGACATTGCCCGGCCAGGAGTACGCCTCCAGGGCACGCATCGCCGCCTCGGAAAATCCTTCCACCTTCTTGCCCGACTCGCGCACGATCCGCTCCAGAAAATGCTGGGCCAACAACGGAATATCCGATACCCGCTGGCGCAAGGGGGGCAACTCGATGGTGATGACGTTGATGCGATAGTAGAGGTCTTGGCGGAAGCGTCCCTCGGCCACGGCCCGGGCGAGGTCCTCGTTGGTCGCCAGAATGACCCGGGTATCGACCACGAAGGTCCGCGTCCCCCCCACTTGCTCGAACTCGAAGTCCTGGAGCACGCGGAGCAGCTTGACCTGCATCCCCGGGCTGGCCGTGGCGATCTCGTCCAAAAAGATCGTTCCCCCATTGGCCAGCATGAATTTGCCCGCCCGCTCGTGGGTGGCGCCGGTGAAGGCCCCGGCCACGTGGCCGAAAAGCTCGCTTTCCAGTAAGGTTTCGGGCAACGCGCCGCAGGCCACCTCGACAAACGGTTTGTCGCGCCGCGAGCTGGCCCGGTGGATCGCCCGCGCCACCAGCGATTTGCCCGTCCCGCTTTCGCCGGTGATCAGGACCGTGGCCTTGGTATCGGCCACGCTCTGGATCATGTCGTAAACCTTGAGCATGCGGGGGTCGCGGCCGACGATGTTCTCCAGCCCGAACCGCACGTCGAGCTGGGCCTTCAGCGTGGCATTCTCCTCGATGACCCGGCGCTGGTTCAGCGCCCGCTGGATGGCCAGCTCGAGCTCTTCATCGATCAGCGGTTTGGTCAAGAAGTCGAAGGCCCCCGCGCGGATCGCCTCTACGGCGGTCTCCACGGTCCCATAGCCGGTGATGAGGATTACGGCCGTGGCCGGGCACTGTCGGCGGCAATAGGCAAGGATGTCGAATCCATCGCCGTCGGGGAGGCGGATATCGGCCAACACGACGTCATAGGCCTTACGCTCCAGGGCTGCCAAGGCGTCGCGGCAGCCCATGGCCGTGTCGAGATAATAGCCCTGCTGGCGGAGCCAGTCGGCCATGGCGTGGAGCACCTGGCGGTCGTCATCGACCAATAGCAACGAACCCTTGGCCATGTCGCACCCGGGAAACAGCGTGGCAACGTCTTGTTGCTGAATATGTACGTCACAAGTGGGGGGGCGTGAAAACGGCCGGGTGGGGCGCGGCGGAAGCAGGGAGCAGGG
>JBBIQF010000136.1:0-444 GCA_037442445.1 Planctomycetaceae bacterium | reverse complement strand
ACGGAGCGGGGAGGAAATAACGAGCCGGCAGGCATATCCTGCCGGGGCCGAGATACGGCTCTCGGTACGGGTCCCATTCCGCGGGCGTCGGCGCCGGCTCGGTTTGGATCAGTTTGCTACATAAGAGGGGGCCATAATAACCAATAAATGGGGATACCATCCTTACCGGATATGTACTACCATTTAGCGAGAGGCCCCGGGAGTCTCCCTCTTCGGGGCAATACTGGACGGTTCCAAACCAGTTTCCGGGAGTCCCCCATGAGCGTGAGATTGTTGATCGCCGACGACCACGAGGTCATTCGGACCGGACTGATCACCCTCCTTCAGGGGTCTGGGATCGAGGTGGTCGGGCAGGCCGCCAGCGGCAAGGAGACCGTCAAGTTGGCCGAACAGCTCAAGCCTGACGTCGTACTGCTCGACATCCGCATGCCGGATGGGGACGGG
>JBBIQF010000135.1:5118-14278 GCA_037442445.1 Planctomycetaceae bacterium | reverse complement strand
GTAAGGCGGTGGTCGCCGCGGACGTAGTAGCTTACGCCCCCGTCGGCCACGGTACGGACCAGCACGGTCTTGTAGGGCCGGTAGTAATACCGGGGGTCCGATTTAGGCGCCTCGGCCTGAAGTTGGGTTGGATCGCCCAGGTCCACCAGATCGAACACGGCGGTGACGAAGTGGGCGATCTGCTGGCCGCGCTGCCGGGCGACATTGCGGGCCATCGTGAGGGCCTTCAGATACACCTCGGGCCCCATGACCGCCGTGCCGATATTCAGATAGGCCCCGCCTTCCAGGCGCGTGATGCTTTGGGTGTAAATGAGGAAGTCGGTGTAGCTGGCCGCGCCGGTGGCGGCGGCGTCGAAGTTGGGATGCTCGTGGAGGATATCCTGGCCGATGGCCACGTGGACGGTCACCGGCACGCCCAGGCGGACGCCGGCGGCCAGGACGCTGGTCTGGCGGTAGGGGAATTGCTCGGATTCGATCAAGCGGCCGATGGCCTCGCCCAGGCCAATGCCTTCACGCCAGGCGGTAACAGCGGCTTCGTTGATCCGGCCGGTCTCGTGCCACAGGCCGAACTGGCCGGTGCGGACATAGCGGGCCACGCTCTCGCAGGTCTGGCCGATCAGCGCCAGCTCGAAATCGTGGATGGCCCCGGCGCCATTGAGTGCCAGATGCGTGAGCAGGCCGCGCTGCATGAGGTCGATCAAGAGCGGCCCGTTGCCGGCGCGAAGCACATGGGCCCCGCAGGCGAAGAGCACCGTTCGGCCTGCCCGGGCCCCACGCACGATCCGCTGGGCGAGGTTTTCCAGGGCCGGATGGTCGAAAGGCTCGCGCGGGCTGTCGGGATAGATGAACACCGAGCGGTCGATGTCGTGGACACGCTCGGCCAGCGGCTGCAACTGGAGCTGGCTGCGATCGAAGGTTTCAAACGCCATGGCCATCGGACTCCCGAGGAGGCCGGCTTCCCCGGGGCCGGCCGGGCACCGTAGGAAGCGGACCGGGTTTGCTCACGCGGTGTGGCCGGCCGCCGCCTTGGCCTCGGCAACGAGGCGGTCCACCGTGATACCGAAATGTTCGAGGAGCACGCCCGCCGGGGCCGAGGCCCCGAAGCCTCGCATCCCCACGAAGCGGCCTTGCGGCCCGAGGTACTTGCACCAGCCCTGTTCGACGCCCAGTTCCACGGCGACCCGGGCGGGGACATCGGGCGGCAGCACCTGCCGGCGATACTCTTCCGGCTGGCGGTCGAAGAGCTCCCAGCTTGGCATGCTGACCACCCGGGCGGGCAGGCCTTCGGCCGATAGCCGGCACGCCGCCTCGACACACAGCGCCACTTCGCTTCCCGTGCCGATGAGGATCACCGCGGGCTTGGCGCCGGGCGGGTCGGAAAGCACATAAGCGCCGTACTTCAGGCCCGAGGCAGGGGCCAGTTGCGAGCGGTCCAGGGTGGGGAGGTTCTGCCGGGTGAGGACCAAAGCGGCCGGCCCGTCTTTCAAGGGGAGCACGGCGCGGTAGGCCTCGGCCACTTCGTTGGCATCGGCCGGCCGGACGACGACCAGGTTGGGGATGGCCCGCAGTGCTGCCAGGTGCTCGACCGGCTGGTGCGTAGGCCCGTCCTCGCCCACGCCGATCGAATCGTGCGTGAAGATATAGAGCACCGGCAAGTGCATCAGCGCCGAAAGTCGCAGCGCCGGGCGCAAGTAGTCGCTGAACACGAAGAACGTCGCCGCGTAAGGCCGCAGGCCGCACAGGGCCATTCCATTGGCGATGGCAGCCATGGCGTGCTCGCGGATGCCGAAGTGGAAGTTCCGCCCCTGGGGATTCTCGGCCGTGAAGTCGCCAACCGGGGCGAATGTCAGCAAGGTATTGTTCGAGGGGGCCAGATCGGCCGAGCCGCCCAGCAGCCACGGAATCCGGCTGGCCACCTGGTTGAGCACTTTGCCCGAGGAGGCGCGGGTGGCCAGGCCTTTGCGATCGGCAGGGAAAGGGGTGATGGCTGCATCCCAGCCGGCCGGCAACTCGCGCTGGGCCATGAGGGCGATTTCCTCGGCCAGTTCGGGGTATTGCTTGCGGTAGGGCTCGAACATGGCCTGCCATTGCTGGCGCGCCGCGGCGCCCCGGCGGCCCAGCCCCTCGGCAAAATGCGCCCGGACTTGGTCGGGGACGGCGAACTTCTGGTCTTCGGGCCAGCCATAGGCCCGCTTGGTCAGCCGCACTTCTTCCTCGCCCAGCGGGGCCCCGTGGGCGGCGTGCGTGTTCTGCTTGTTGGGGGCGCCATAGGCGATGACCGAGCGGACGATAACGAGCGTGGGGCGATCGGTTGTCTGGCGGGCTTCGGCCAGCGCGGCCCGCAAGGCGGGCAGATCGTTGACGTCGCCCACCCGCAGCACATTCCACCCCAGGCCCCGAAACCGGGTCTGCACATCCTCGCTGAAAGCCAGCGAGGTGTGCCCTTCGATGGTGATGCCGTTATCGTCGTAGATCCAGCAGAGGTTGCCCAGTTTGAGATGGCCGGCCAGCGAGGCCGCCTCGCTGGAAATGCCTTCCATTAGGTCGCCATCGCTGGCCAGGGCATACACGCGGAAATCGAACAGCGGGGCGCCGGGGCGGTTGTAGCGGGCGGCCAGCCATCGCGAGGCGATGGCCATGCCCACGCTGTTGGCCAGCCCTTGTCCCAAAGGCCCGGTGGTGGTCTCGACCCCCGAGGTATGCCCGAACTCGGGATGCCCCGGGCACCGGCTGCCCAGTTGGCGGAAACGGCGGATTTCGTCCAGCGAGATGGCGGGCTGGCCGGTGGGCCGGCCCTGGCCATCCACCTGGCACACCCCGGCCAGATGCAGCACCGCGTAAAGCAGCATCGAGGCGTGGCCGCAGGAAAGCACGAACCGATCGCGGTTGGGCCAAGCCGGGTCGGCAGGGTCGTACCGCAGCACCTCGTTGTAAAGGACATAGGCCACCGGGGCCAGGGCCATGGGTGTGCCAGGGTGGCCACTGGCCGCCGCTTCCACCGCGTCCATCGACAGGGTGCGGATGGTGTTGATCGCCAGGCGTTCGATCTCGCACTTCGACCCAGCCATGATCTCCGTCCCGAGCAAAGCCAGCACACAAGCGCCCATCCCGGGGGCGATAAAGCGTGTAGTCTAGGGATGCAGGCCGATGGTGTCAACGCGGCCGGAGGACTGCCGATCTGGCGCCCCGCCCTACCGCGGCTCGACCCGAATCGCACTTTGGGCCAGCAATCCCCGCTGCGCCACGTTGATTGCCCGGCAGCGGGTCTGGCACAGGCCGCAGCCGGTGCAACGCTCGGCAAGGACCACCGGTGCCAGAAAGCCGCTATCCTCGATGGGCATGCCCCGGTCGTCCACCTCGGTCCCCACGCGCAAGAATTCGATCGCATGGTATCCGGCTGCCGAGCACTCCTCGAAGCACAGCCGGCATTCCTCTTGCCGGGCATGGGGCAGGCAGGTGGCGGTATCGACGACCGCCAGCCCCACGCACACCGTGCGCTTCTGGTCGATCTTCAGGGGGCGGATGGCTCCGGTGGGGCAGACCTGGCCGCAGTTGGCGCAACTGGGCTCGCAGCCCGACCAGTCGGGGACCAACTGGGGAGTCCACAGGGCGGCCAGCCCATGCTCGAAGCCGGCCGGCTGGAGGGCATCGTTGGGGCAAGCGCGGAAACACTCGCCGCACCGCACGCACAGGGCCAAGAATTGCGGTTCCGGCAGGCTGCCCGGCGGGCGCAAGGGGGACGACGGGCCGGTCGGGTTTGCCGCATTGGAGACGCGCAGCGCCCAGCCGAACACCGCACCGCCGGCCGCCGTGGCCGCCAGGCTGCCGGTGGCCGCCAAGAAGCGGCGGCGATCGACCGGCCGGTCCGCCGCTGCCGAAACCGCCTGCGAGGTGCTGGCCAGGCGCCAGGTGTATTGGATGGCACCGGCAGGGCACACCGACTGGCAGGTGCGGCAAAGGGCGCAGTCCAGGGGCCGCGTGCTGTAGTCGTCCCGAATGGCATCGAAGGGGCACTGGGCCTGGCACCGGCCACACTCAGTGCAGCGCTGGTCCACGCGGCGCTCCACCAGGCGCAGCGCGCTACCCAGCGAAAATACGGCGCCGGTGGGGCACAAGTACCGGCACCAGAACCGCGGCCTGAGCAGGCCCAAGGCCAACACCAGGCCGAAAAGCGCTACCGATATCCCATGCCCGGCGTTCCAAGGCGGCACCTGGTGCCAGCCGCGTACCGCGGCGGTTTGGAGCGGGGCCAACAGAAACACCATGGCCCGGGTGACTACGGGAATGGCCGAGACCCATCCGCCCAGCATGGCGCCGGCCGCCGCGGCCCCGAGCACTGCCGCCAAGAGGCCATACTTTACCCATCGCCATGGGGTGGCGGCCGTGGCCGGCAGGTAGCCCGGCGCCTTGGCCGGCCGCAAGCGCCGTACCAACCGGCCGATCGTGGCATCGAACAGGTCGATGATGGTTCCCAGCGGGCAGAGATAGGTGCAGAAGCCGCGCGGCACCAGCAAGCAGAGAAGGAGGACGGCACCCGCGGCGGCCAAGGGCCAAATCCACACCCGGCCGGCCAGCGCGGCCGACACCGCCGCCAGCGGGTCCAGCCACAGGTAAAGCTCGGCGGGCACCACCTCTTTGGCCGCCAGATCCCGGGCGTAATGCGAAGGCCCGGCTGCCGGATCCTGCTCGTACAGGGTCCAGGGCCCGAAACTGCCCGCCAGCTTGTCCAATCGGTCGCTCGAAAGGTCTCCGATGGCCTCGATGCGCAGGCGGCCGGGGCCGGCTTCCAGCACCCGGAAGGCGCCGAGCGGCTCTGCGGATGTACCCGAGGTGTCCTGCGCGTAGAGCACCTGGCCCGGAGCGAAATCGGAAGTTGCGGTCTGGCCGACCGCCTCGACGCGGCCGGTTTGGGCATCGACCGCCTCGGGGGTCCAGCCGGCCCAGACCCGGGCCGGCCGCGCCGTGTAGGGAAACACCACGTAAAACAACAGGACCACGAAGCCCGCCAGCGCTAGGGCCTGGATGGCACGCCGAATGACCCGGGCTGCGGGCCTGCGGGTCCGCCGATGGGATGGCCTATCGCTCATACACGCTCACTGCATGGCCCCCGCCAATGCCTTGGCCGTGGCGTTGATGATCGCTTCGGACGTGATGGTCGCCCCGCTGGTGGCGTCGATGCCCACCACACTCTGCTTTTCGATGATCTTGCGTGGGGTGTCGGTCAGCGAGGAGTAGAACTGCTTTTCGCGGTGTTCGGTAACCCGGACCGACTCGATACGCCCCGACTTGACCACCACCTCGACCTGCACCGGCGCTTCGTACCCGAGACTGCTGGCGCGATAGGTGCCATCGGGCACGCGGGCCAGGTCCAAGAGGTCGAACAGCCGAATGGCCTCGATATTGGCCTGGGCGCGACGGTGGTTGCGCTCGATGCGGGCCTTGAACCGGCCCGTGGCCGGCACCTCCAGCACTTTCTGGTAGAACTGAAGCGCCTGCCGGTTCTTGCCCGCCACGCGGCAGGCATCGCCGGCGTACAGGTAGGCGATGTCGGCCCCCTCGCCCTCGGTGTTGGCCTGCGCGAACTCCAACGCCCGATCCGTCTCGCCCATGTCGCCCAACAGCTTGATCATCGAGAACTGCGGCTCGATGCGGTCCAACAGGTCCAGGGCCATCGCCTTATTGCCCAGGCGCCAATAGCACTCGGCCAACTGCACGCCGCTCCAGAAGCGGTCGTCGCGTTCAACCCCCGCTTTGCGGAACCAATAGGCCGCCCGGGCGTAATCCTGGAGCAGCATGAAGTACTTCTGCCCCAGGGCATTCATGATCTGCCGCTGCTTTTCCGGGTTTTTCTTGTGGTATTCGAGCAAGAAGTGCAAGAACCGGATGCCCTGCCGCCACCGGCCCGGGTTGGGATGGATCACATCCCACAGGTACTGCCCGATGTTGCGCTGCGGGTTCCACGGGCCGGGAGCGGGCTCCGGCCATTCGAGGTCCAGCGTAGGTGGGTATTCCAGCGGAACCGAGTCCCACCAGTCGGGCAAGGTGCGGCCTTGGCGCTCGATAAGTGCTTCGACCTCGGCCCGGGTGCGGCGAACCGGCTGCGGCCCGCCTTTGGGCGAGGCGCCCCCGGCGGAGCGGCTGGCTGGGCGGCCTGCTTCGGTGCCGGGCTCCGCCGGCTGCGTGGGCTCGCCCTCCACAACCACCGCGCGCACGCGGGAAAGGGGGTACTTGCGCAAGAACTTCCGCCCGCCGACGGTCACCTGGAGCGTGATCGACTCGCTATCGCGGGCCACCACGGTGCCTTGGATCTTCGTGCCATTGACCAACTGCACGGTGTCGCCGCGGACCGGCGCGGTGCCCGCCAGCCCGGCCAGCACCGCAGCCACAAGCAGGACAAACCTCGACATCGGCATCTCAAACCTCCCCGGGGAAGCCTTCGGTGGCAAGCATCCGCCCGTCGGGAAATACCCACAGGGCATCCGCACCTGGTGTGGCCCGGATCAGCCGGGCGCCCTCCTCGGGCGAAAGGACCACAAGGGCCGTCGCCAGCGCGTCGGCCTGGCAGGCGCTGGAAGCGGCCACGGTTACGCTGGCCAGGCGGCCGGGTGAACGCCCCGTATGCGGGTCGAAGATATGATGACCGCCCGCATAGCGAAACCGGGTAGAATAATCGCCCGAGGTGGCCAGGCACCGGTCGGCAAGCTTGGCGCACGCCATCAAGGCGTGCTGCCGGGCCGGGTGCTGGATGCCTACCTTCCAGGGCTCCTTCGGGGTTTTACCGCCTAGGGTGGCAAGTTCGCCCGTATCCACCAGCGCGTGCTCGATGCCGCAGGCCCGCAGCACGGCCAAGGCCCGATCGGCGGCAAAACCTTGCGCGATCCCGTTGAGCGTGATCTGCGTGCCGCTGCCCAACAGCTCGATCCGCTGTGCCTGAACATGCACCCGCCGCCAATCGACCCGGCGGCACGCGGCCGAAACCGCTTTGGGGTCCGGGGCGGCCTGGGCGCGCTCGGCCTGGGCGTACAGGTCCCACAGCGGCTGCACGGTGATGTCGAACGCCCCGCCAGTCCGCTGCGATGTGGCCGCACTGGCTTGCAACACCGCCACCAGTTCTGGCGGAGGATTTCTTAGTACGCCTCGCTCGTTCAGGCGCACGACGGCACTATCGGGGCGATAGAGGCTCATCATCTGGTCGATGCGCAGGACCTCGGCCAAGGCCAGGTCCACGGCCCGCCGGGCCACGTCCGGCCGCCTGTGCCGCACCGTGATATTGACGGTGGTGCCGAGGGCCGACGCGGTTTGCCGGACGAACTCCCCATCGCCTTCGCGAAATGCCAGCCAATAGCGGGCCTGGGCCAGCAGGCCGGCCCCTGCCAGCCCCAAGGCCCCTGTGCCCATGCCTGTCAGAAATCTCCGCCGGTCCCATGTTGCCATACCGCTACTCCGATACTCGCACGAAACGGTTTGCAAAGAACCTTACCGTAACCCATTGCCGGCCAAGCGCGAAGGCCGCACCGGAAACATGGTATGGTATATGGGCGAACGCCCGCGCGGTACAACCCGGCGTAAACGCCGGGCCTTGGAGGCCGCCTCCGGCGGCAAACGCCCGTAAACGGGCGTCGGGAAACGGCCGGCCTCACCAGGCCGAGACGGGCTCGGCGCAAAGCCTTGCCGCGAAGCCCCGGCAGACGCACCATCTTTGACGTTCCATAGCGCCCATGCTCGGTAACCCTAGGCATTCATAGTGGCAAACGCTTAAGCCCAGGGCGTGGGTTGGGGCCTGTGCGGCCCCATCGGCTGGAAACCATGCCGGGCCCACCCGTCCCTGCCGCCATCAGTCTTCCAATTGATACAGGACCGTATCGGGGGAGTGAAGTTGGTCGCTCAACTCGCTGGCCATTTCAGCCACCACGCGGTTGCTGAACAGTTCGCGGACCCGGCGGCATGCCCGGGGCAGCACGAAGCGGCGCTGCCCCCCGGTTGCGGTGTGGGCGGCCAGCAAGCGCCGGCTGGCATAAAGCGGCTCTTCGGCATCGCTGTAGATGTGCACACCGGCCTCCGCGGCCACGCGCCGAAGAACACCCGCAAGGATGTTCGGCCGAGGCGCAAGGACCGATGTCCAGCCCTCCATCGGCCGCCGCGTCAGTTCCTTCACTCCGTGGGCAATGCCGGTCAGACGCTCGACGTTGGCCGGGTCGTAGCGCCCGTCGCTGATGATTCCCGGGGCATAAACCCACACCACGGTCTTGCCGCCGGTGCATACCTTCTGCCGGAGCATGTCCCGTTTCCTGCCGTCCACCACGAACAGGTTCGGCAGGATTATCAGTTTATGGCGGCCGAGATCCAGCGCAGGCAGATCGGCCAGCGAATAGACCTCATACGGTGTGCCCATCCGGCCCAGGCCGTGCCGCTGGCGGAAGAGGAAATCGCTGACCAGCGGGGAGCGGGAATCGACGTAATACATGCTTTGGGCATCGACCAGCACGGCCACTTCGGCGGCGGGCAGGTCGTCGCGGCCGGCGAGGGCAGCCCAAATCCTGTGCATCTGGCCCACGGCCTCGACCACCTGCGGATCATCATAGATATGGCCGAAGATATTGAACCACCACACCGAAGTCCGCTGGACCAGGGCCAGGGCGAACTCCCTGCGCAGGCCGGCGATGGTCGCCTGGCGGCTGGGAAAGCCCGACTCGTATCCCGGGGCCGGCTTCCCCAAAAGGGTAACGCCGGGGCAGGTGTGCGTGCGGTGATCCAGCTCCTGGACGAAACCTTTCTGGTGATGCTGTACCGACTGCAAACACACCATGAAGCCGCTTGCGCCGCCTAGTTGCCGGTCGTGGTAGCTGCCCGGCGCGATGAAAAAATCCACAAGGGGCGAGGCAAACACCCGGTCGAAATCCAGGTGCCCCTCGTCGGGCACGCGGCCCTGGCCATGCTCGAGCACGTAGCCGTAAAACACCCCCAGCGGCACGCGATGCCGTAGCACTTCCTGCGCTACTCCGGCGAAGTAGAGGATGGTATCGCCAATGAGCCAGTTGCTGAACCGCCAGTAATCGACGGCCAGGGCGTCGGCCACCGGGTCGCGAAAAAACCGGTGCACGCCCCCGACGCGTCCCACGGCGGCGGGTTTACTTCGGGGGAAGGCTTTGCCTGCAGGCAC
>JBBIQF010000135.1:0-5108 GCA_037442445.1 Planctomycetaceae bacterium | reverse complement strand
AAAATGCCGTGCGCGGCGGGGGCGCGGTCCGCTGGCTGGTGGTTAATTACGGGGTGATGCTTGCCCTGCTGGTCGTTCCACCTGCGCCACGCCGCGCGCTTGCTGGGGCTTTCCTGCCCGGCGCTGTGGTCTTGCCATTCCAGCGTCATGCCGCAAAACAGTGTGTACCCAGCAATGCGGGCCGCGTGGCGCGTCTCGGTATGTTCGAGAAATGCCCGCAGGTAGGCGGCGGTCTCGGCCCGCCACTCCGGGCTGGCTGCTAGGCGCCCCAACTCGCAGAAACTGTCGATGCGGCGGTGCGACCAAAGGGCCCGCGGCCACCACGCCGGGGTGTTCAAGTCGATGCCGCACAACAGCCGGGCCTGGGGATGGGCCGCCAGCACATCGGCGATGTACCGGTCCACCGGTCCGAAATCGTACATCCCCGGGCCGACCCAACTGGGCGCATACGGGCTGTACGGCACGCCCAGCGACGTCAGCGTGTTCAATGGGGAGATATGCACCAGATCCACGCCGATGGCCGCGAACTTCCGCAAAGTTTCGGCATCGAATGTATAGTACGGGCACCGGTACGCGAACCAGCACGGCGGCGTGCGCGGGGCGCTAGCCTTCGGCTCGGACCCACTCGCGCCCGGCACTGCGGCGCCCGATAGCCCTACGCCGGCCAGGGCGCTTGCGGCCAAGACGCGGCGGCGGGAGATTCCGCCCTGCCGCGGCCCATCTGCTCTGGTCATGGAAAACCCTCTCTGCTCGGAACGTGCCGGTTGGGGAAACGTCGGCTGGGGCATCCCCAGCGTCATGGGCGGCACCCGCCGCAAACCAGCTCAGGCAGATTTTTCCCAGCGGCCGCGGGTGAAGTCGGGAAACTCTTGCGGAGCCCCGCCCGCGGCAATGGACCGGGCCGAAAGCTCGATGATCGCACTCCAGGCCGCCGCATCGCAGGCATCGATGGGCGAAGGCCGGCCGCTCCGCACCGTCTCGAAAAACTCGTTGACGACGAAATAATCGCCCCCGCCGTGCCCCGCGCCGGCCGCCTTGGCCCGGCCCGCTTTCCACAAGGGGTGTTCGAACTCCTGGGCGTACTTGGCCGCCGGCTCCCAGGTGTGGCCCGGGCTCCGCCCCTCGATCCAGATGGTTGCGCCCCGCGACTCGTAGCTGGCCCGCGTCCCCTGGAGGCTGTAGTACGTCGTGCTGACCACCGGCCGCGGCGAAGAAGTGTCGTACCGCAAATCGACCAGCACCCCCTTGGCCGTGCGGATAAGCGTGGACACCGAATCGGCCTCCCGGAACTTGATCTCGTGGGCCGGATGGTCCTTGGGGAACTTGCGCCGCACGAAATCCAGGATGTTCCTTTGCCCGGTGGCAGAGGCCACCAGCGAGACGAAGCGGTCGCCGCGGTGGATGCCCAGCCACTGCGCGACCGGGCCGATGGCGTGCGTGGGATAGAGGTTGCCCGTGTAATCCCGCTTCATCTCCCCGCGCCAGGTGAGTTGGTCGCCCTGGAACATCAGGCTACGGCAGTCGTGCACGTAGCCGCACTCGGCGTAGGTCAGCTCGCCGAAGACGCCCTTCTGCACCATCTGGAGGACCATCATCACGGGTTCCCAGTAGCAGCAGTTCTCGGAGAGCATGTAGATGCGGCCGGTCTCCTCGGCCGCACGCACCAGGCCCCAGCACTCATCGAGGGTCATGGCGGCGGCCACCTCGCTGAGCACATGTTTGCCGGCCCGCAGGCTGTCGATAGCCATGGGCGCGTGCACCTCAATCGGGGTGGCCACGATCACCGCATCCAGATCGTCCCGCTGGAGCATCCGCCGATAGTCGGTAGGGCCGCGGGAGTAGCCTTCCGGCTTGCGGCCGCGGGCTTTGGCCACCAACTCCAGCGCCCGGTTCAGATGGGCCTCGTTGATGTCGCACACCGCCGGCACCTCGACGCCCAAGCTCAAAGCCACACTCAAGAGGTAGGTGCCCCGGCCACCGACGCCAATCACTCCCACGCGGAGCGGCATGGAAGGGGCTGGGCCGGCCATCGCCGTACCCATCCCCAAAGCTAATCCCGCCGCCGTGCCCGCCTGAATCAACTCCCGACGTGTCAAAGGACCGTTCATGGATACTCTCCCTCGTGGCTGGGCGCCGCGCCGCGCCCCGCGGCGCGAAAAGTACTTGGTGGGACGCACCCTAGGGATTTGGTTCCGGCAAGAGTTCCTCGAGCACGGCGGCAAAGGTCTGGTAGGCCGAGGAATCGAACAGCACGAATCGCACCAGCGAAGGCTTGCCGTGCTGGTTGAGGAAGTCGATGGTTGTGCTCAGGGCCACGCGGGCGGCCTCGGCCATGGGGTAACCGTAGGCGCCGGCGCTTAAGGCGGGGAAGGCCACGCTCTGGCAGCCGGATTGGACCGCCAATTCCAAACTCCGCCGATAGGCGCTGGCCAACAGCTCCGGTTCGCCCCGATCGCCTCCGTGCCAAACCGGACCCACGGCGTGGATCACGTAGCGGGCCTTGAGGTTGCCTGCGCCGGAGATCACCGCCGAGCCTGTAGGGCAACCGTCGGGGTATTTTTGGCGGGTTTCGGCCATGATGGCCGGGCCGCCGCGGCGATGGATGGCACCGTCGACGCCCCCGCCGCCGGCCAGCCGGCTGTTGGCCGCGTTGACAATGGCGTCGGTTTGTTCGTCGGTTATGTCGCCCTGGCGCAGTTCAATGATGGCCTGTTGAACCTTGCGCTGCATGGCCGTACCTCCTGGGCGTGCGGGGTGCGCGGTGGCACGCCCCTGGCGATCCTTCGGTTTCAGACCGTTTCGGGCAGCTCGAACCCCTTGCGCCTGGGCCGGTCGAGGTAGCCGTTGGCCTCGGCGTCGTCGGGAAAGCGTTCGGCCACGGGATCCCAGCGGAGCCGGCGTCCCACCCAGCGGGCGATGTTTCCCAGGTGGCAGACCGTCGCCGAACGGTGCCCGATCTCCACGTCGGCCACCGGGCGCTGGCGCGAGCGGATGCAATCCAGCCAGTTCTGCATGTGGTTGTCGCTGCGGTACAGGTGGACTTCGTCGGCCCGCAGCGGCTCTTTGGCAATCTCCGGCGGGTCCGAGGTACATTTGCCGCGGTCGATGGTGATGGTGCCTTTCTGGCCGATGAACTTGGCGCCGCCGGCCGGGCCCCCGTCCAGTTCCACCACGATGTCGCCGGGGTAGCGGAAGAACACTTTCGGTTGGGAGCAAAGTTTTTCGCCCCGGGCCCGGGACTCGGGCTGCGTGTAGGTGGGCGGGTTGAACTTGGGGCCTTCGACCCACAGCTCGATGGGGCCGGCCTCGTCCATGCCCAAGGCCCACTGGACTTGATCCAGACCGTGCGCCCCCCAGCCGGTCATCTCGCCCCCCGAGAAGGGGCGGAAGGAAATCCACCCCGGCTTGGCGCGGGGGGTGCAGAGATCGATGTGGTAGGGGTGCACCTCGACGGGACCGCACCACAGGTTCCAATCCAGGCCGTCTGGCACGGGCTGGCCCGGCAGGCCGCATTCCCAGGGGCTGGGGTAGTTATGGGCTAGCACCCGCTGGATTTTGCCGATCCGCCCGCTGCGGATCAGCTCGCAGCCCAACCGGCACTGAGGGTCGGACCGCTGCTGGCTGCCGGTCTGGAACACCCGCCGGTACTTGCGGACCGCCTCGACCATCAACCGGCCCTCGCGGATGGTCAAGGTCATGGGCTTCTCGGCATACACGTCTTTACCGGCCTGGCAGGCATGGATGCACACCAGTGCCCGCCAGTGGTCGGGCGTGGCCGTGGTGATGGCGTCGACGTCTTTGCGCTCCAAGACCCTGCGATAGTCTTGATAGGCGGCGATTCCTAGGCGGGTTCCCAGGGCCTCGGCCCGTTTCCGGTCGGCATCGGCCACGGCGACGGCCCGAGTACCCGGCAGGCGGGCCGCTTGCATGAAAATACCGCTCCCCTGGCGCCCCACGCCGATCCCGGCAATGCCGACGCGCTCGTTGGCCCCCGGCTTGCCCGGGGCGCCCAACACGCCCGAGGGAACGAAATAAGGCACGGCCATCCCCATGCCCATGGCCCCGACGAACTGCCGACGCGAAATGACTTTGGCTCGTTCCATTCTTGGCCTTTCTGCAAGTCGCGCGACCACACCCGAAGTCGGAAACCCTCGCCCACCTGGCGTCTCAGCGGGCTTTGGCCCTTTTCTTTTCGGCGAATTGCTCTTCCCGCGGCCGGTCCCGCCGCTTCGACGGATGGAGCATGACCAATAGCCCCAGAATGGCCCCGAAGAGCACCACGAAGTAGGGAACCGCCAGCGACGCCCCGCCGCCGCCCCCTTCCGACTGCCCCGCCGCCGGCTGCTGGGCCCACAAGGCCGCACCATCGGCCAGACTGACAAGAATTGCCATCCAGGCCCCCTGAACCATGGATCGAAAGTGGCCAAGTCGCATCGTTCGCCCTCGTCGGTTCAGTACACCATGTTGTTTCAGCCGTTCCCGGGGAGGATGTGCCTAGCCGGGCCCTTGAGCCGGCCCAGGCCGGCGCGTGCCGGTGCCATCCATTCTAAATCGTTTGCGGCGCAACGGAAGGGACCTGCTGCCGGAACGTGTGGGCCCATAAAATGAACATGCACAGGTATGCGGCGGTGCGGAGTGTGGGTGTGTCCGGAAGGGCGGCGGCCGGGAGGGCTCCACTACAAGGCAGCCGGGACGGCTGCACCACAAGGAGGTCGGAAGGCTGCACCACAAGACGCCACCTGGACCGTTGGGGACTCTTACCATGGGAACACGCAGGTCAACCGGCGAGGTGCTGCCGGGGTTGCCGGGCGGTGTGCGGCGGCCGGTGCGGGCCGGCTTTCGGCCGGCAGCCGCCGCCTGGATGCTCTTGCTTGCCGGGGGTGCGATTTTTGGCGCCGCCTCGCCTCGGGCCGCAGCGGACCAGGCATTACTCCCGCTTCGTTGGGCGGCCGATGCCGAGGGCGGGGCGCCGTACATCTTTCGCGACCCGGCCCAGCCGCAGCGCCATATCGGGTTCGAGGTGGACCTGGTCGGGGCCCTGTCGCAGGTGTTGGGCCGGCGGATCGAGTTCGTCCAATACGACTTCAAGAGCCTGGTTTCGGGCCTGA
>JBBIQF010000134.1:0-14593 GCA_037442445.1 Planctomycetaceae bacterium | reverse complement strand
AGTCCCAATGACCAAGTCCCAATGACCAAAACAGGAACGGGCCACCGGGGTCACCTCGGCGGCACAAGCACGTACCCTAGCGGCTTGGCCCCTTACGGTTGGCCATTGGTCATTGGTGCTTGGTCATTGATCATTGGTGCTTGGTCATTGGTGCTTGGTCCTTGGTGGTGCCGTTGACAGGTCCGCCGGGCTTGTGCATACTGCGCCTGGCCGGTTGCGTTTGGTCCGGCGGGCCGGCGCCGGCAGCGCAACTTTGCCCGCCCGTGGAATGGGCGGAGCCGGCGTGTGGTGGTTTGGTCCTTGGTCTGTAATCACAGGGTTTTTGCCATGGCCCGCGGTCGTTGTCTCAGCAAGCTGGTGATGGTGATTGGCATAGCGGCCGTAATCGCCGCTGCGGGCCGGGGCCGCGCGGCGGAAGAACTCCAGCGGCTGCACCCCATCGGCCAGGGAAAGGGCATCCATCCCGGGCGCGTGGTTTGGGTGCACGACCCGGCCGTGCTGGACTGGAAAGGCCCGGCCGATGGCCACTGGTGGGAGGGCGATCACGTCAAGCAAGACCGGGTCGATGCGATGATGGCCCGGGCGGTATGCGAATTGACCGGCCAGAAGACCGTGGCCGCCGCCTGGGACCAGCTCTTCCGCCATCTGAACCGGGCGCGGGGCAAAGGGGACACCGGCTACCGGCCCGGCGAGAAGATCGCCATCAAGCCCAACTGGGTGGGCATGATCTACCGCGAAGGGTTCGCCAGCGGCGACACCTACACCTTTGTCAAGCGGCACGATTACATGAACACCGCGCCGCAGATGCTTGTGGCCCTGTTGCGCCAGCTTACCCGCGATGCCGGGGTCAAGCCCTCGGACATTACCGTGTGCGACACGCTGGCCTATCTGGTCCACGAGTATTACAACATCCTCCACGGGGCTTTTCCGGAAGTCCGCTATGAGGACTATGCGGGCAAGTTCGGCCGCATCCAGGTCAAGCCCTCCAAGGTGCCGCTGTACTGGAGCAGCCGGCCGGAAGGCAAGCTGCAAGACTACCTGCCCACGTGCTTCGCCGAGGCGGAATACATCATCAACTTCGCCAATTTCAAAGCGCACATGGGCTCCGGGGTGACGCTGTGTGCCAAGAACCATTACGGCTCGCTCATCCGCTGGCCGGTGCAGCAGGGCTACTTCGACATCCACCCGGGGTGCTTTTCGAACCAGACGGGGATTTACCGGCCCCTGGTGGACCTCATGGGTCACGACCATTTGGGCGGCAAGACCGTGCTGTATCTGATCGACGGGCTTTTGTACGGGGTGCATCCCCGCGACCCCGAGCCGTCGCGTATGAAGATGCCGCC
Source organism: Planctomycetaceae bacterium (assembly GCA_037442445.1). GTDB lineage: Bacteria > Planctomycetota > Planctomycetia > Pirellulales > Thermoguttaceae > JANLFZ01. Next base: position 13,250 of record JBBIQF010000134.1, on the reverse strand, counting down.
TTTCGACGGCGACTGGCCCAAGAGCCTGTTTGCGTCGCAGGACCCGGTGGCGATCGACTCGGTGGCCTTCGACTTCCTCTGGACCGAGGGGACCACGTTCGCCCGCAAGCCCGGCACCGACGATTACCTGCACGAGGCGGCCCTGGCCGACAATCCCCCTTCGGGCACATTCTACGATCCGAACCACCCGGTCCCCACGCGGCGGCTGCGGAGCCTGGGCGTCCACGAGCACTGGAACAACGAGCGCGACAAGCAATACTCGCGGAACCTGGGCAAGAGCGAGGGGATCGAACTCGTCGCGGTGCGGATGAAGCAGCCGTAGGGTGCGTCCTCCGGACGCACGCGGGCGCCGGCATATCCCATCCCGCAAGCCGTTTTGCGTGGGTGCAGAGCACCGCACCCACCCTACTTGGGGCGGCTAATTGTTGTTGCCCTTGCCCGACTGCTTGCTGAGCTGCTGGCGGAGGTACCGGGCCCGCTCGATGTTGCGGTCGGCCGAGTCCAGCTCGGTGCCGGTGATCTTCTGGAGGTGGGCCGGCTGCGTGTGGATGAACAGCTCGTTGACGGTGGGGATTTCCAGGTCTTCGATCAGGCCCAGGTTGACCCCCATGCGCACGCTCGACAGCAGGCTCATGGTTTCTTCGGAGCTGATGGTCTGCGCCGTGCGCAGGATGCCATAGGCCCGGCTGACGCGGTCGTGGAGGTTCTCGTGGCTTTCGCGGACCAGGAACTCGCGGGCCTGGCGTTCGTAGTTGATGATGACCGGCACGATGTCGCCGACCTGTTTGATGATATCCTGCTCGCTGCGGCCGAGGGTGATCTGGTTGCTGATCTGGTAGAAGTCGCCCATGGCCTGCGAGCCTTCGCCGTAAAGGCCGCGGACGGCGAGATTGATCTTCTGAAGGCTCCGGAACACCTTGTCGATCTGGCGCGTGATGACCAGCGCGGGCAGGTGCAGCATGACGCTCACGCGGATGCCGGTGCCCACGTTGGTGGGGCAGGCGGTGAGGTAGCCCAGGCGGGGATGGAAGGCGTAGGTGACGCGCTGTTCGATGATATCGTCGATGCGGTTGATTTTTTCCCAGGTGCTTTGCAGGTCCAAGCCGCTGTGCATCACCTGGATGCGGAGGTGGTCCTCCTCGTTGATCATGATGCTGTAGGTTTCATCCACGTCGATGGCCACGGCGCGGGCCCCGTGGCTCTCGGCGTGTTCGCGGCTGATGAGGTGGCGCTCGACGAGGAACTGGCGGTCGAGGAGAGGGAGGCGTTCCACGTCGAGGTACATCAGGCGGTCGGGCTGGTCGATGCCCATCACCGCTTCCCGCAGGATTTTTTCGATGCGGGAGCGGTCCTGATCGGTGGCTTTGGTGATGAAGGGGTAGTCGGCCAGGTTGCGGGCCAGCCGGATGCGACTGCTGATGACAATATCCGATTCGGGGCCGGAACCCCGCAACCATTCGCCCCGTCTCCGTGTGAGATCGTCGAGTTCCACGGCAACACCCCGAGGGTTCATGGGGGCGGCGGGCGGCCGAGGGGGAGCCGGCCCCGCCCCGCTTAGGCTTCGGACTCCTCGATGCGGCGGATTTCGTCGCGGAGGCGGCTGGCGCGCTCGTAATCCTCTTCTGCGACGGCTTCGGTCATTTCGCGGCGGAGGCGGATCAACTGGGTCCGCTTTTCGCTCCCCTTGGCCGAGCGCTTGGGGACCTTGCCCACGTGCGTGCTTTCGCCGTGGATATTGAGGATCAACGGGTCGAGCTGGTTTTCGAAGGCGATGTAGTCGTGCGGGCACCCCAGCCGGCCCCGGCTGCGAAACTCATGGAAGGTGATCCCGCAGACGGGGCAGGTCTGCTGGTCCAGTTGCTCCAGCTCTTGGGCGGTCTGGCCGAGGCCCATCTGCTGGGCGATGGCCGCCGCCACGCTCGCCGGCGATACCAGCGCGCCGCTTCCCGGATGGAGATACTCCTGCGCGTGCTGCGGGCACAGGTGGAGTTCCACCGGGTTGCTGCCGGTCAGCTCGGTGATGTGGAAGGTCGCATCCCGCTGGCAGCGCTGGCATTTCATGGCCACGGGTTCCCATCCGGTGCGGCAGGACGCACGCGGGCAACACGCCGCTTCCCACCTCGATGCGGTACCGCGATTTTTCCGATTTCGGGTGGGAAGGCTCCCCGCCTCCACAAGGATTCTAACACCCGCCCCCACCCTGTCAAGGCGAACGCGGCCCGAGCGGTTGCGGCCCGAAAACCTGTGGGATAAGCTACGGTTATGGCCACGGTGCAACCCCGCCACTATCCCGATTTCGAGCGCTTCGTCCAGTTGGCCCGCGATGCCGATCTGGTCCCCGTGTACCGCCGTCTGGTGAGCGATTCGCTCACGCCGGTGTCGGCCTTCCACCGCATCGACTCGGGCCGCTGCGCCTGCCTGTTCGAAAGCGTGGTGGGGGGCGAGAAGGTCGGCCGCTACAGCTTCCTGGCCACCCACCCCTTTCTGGAGATCGAGGCCTACGAAGATCGGGTAACCGTCAGCTCGCACACGGGGGTGTCGGCCTCCGGGCAGCCCACGCTGGTTACCCGGCAATTCCGGGCGGCCAACCCCATGAACGACCTGCGGCAGCGGGTCGAGGCGGTGCGGGCCGTGCGCCTCCCCGAACTCCCCCCCTTTTGCAGCGGTGCGGTGGGCTATGCCGGCTACGATGTGGTGCGGTACTTCGAGCACCTGCCCAACGCCCCGCCCGATGACCGCCACGTGCCCGACCTGGCCTTCGCCTTCTACGACCAGATGGTGGTGTTCGACCACGTGGCGAAGACCATCGTGGTGGTGGCCATGGCCCGGCTGGATCGCTACCGTGCCGATCTCCGGGCGGCCTATGACGATGCCTGCCGCCGCGTGGATGCCCTGGTGCACGAGCTGGCCCACAACCCCTGCGACCTCCAGCCGGTGGATATCGTGCTGGACGGCGAGGTCTCGATCCCCTACCGCTCCAATTTCACGCAGGAGGCGTTCGAAGAGGCGGTCCGCAAATGCGTGGAGTACATCCGGGCCGGCGACATCTTCCAGGTGGTATTCAGCCAGCGCCTGGAGGTGACCATCCGCGCCCACCCATTTGCCATCTACCGCACGTTGCGGGTGGTCAACCCCAGCCCGTTCATGTTCTATGTCCGCACGCCCAGCGTAACGCTGGTCGGCAGTTCGCCGGAGATCATGGTGCGGGTGGTCAACGGCCAGGTGACGACCCGGCCCCTGGCGGGCACCCGCCGCCGCGGGGCCACCGAGGACGAGGACCGCCGCCTGGCCGAGGAACTCATGGCCGACCCCAAAGAACGCGCCGAGCACGTGATGCTGGTCGACCTGGGCCGCAACGACATCGGCCGGGTGGCCCGGTACCGCTCCGTCCAACTGAGCGATGTCATGACCATCGAGCGCTACAGCCACGTGATGCACATCACGTCGAACGTGACGGGCCAGTTGGCGCCGGGCAAGACGGCGTTCGATGCGTTGCAGGCATGCCTGCCTGCCGGCACCGTGTCCGGCGCTCCCAAGGTGCGGGCCATGCAGATCATCGACGAGATCGAACCCCACCGCCGCGGCCCCTATGCCGGGGCCGTGGGTTACTTCGATTTCAACGGGAATATGGATACCTGCATCGCCCTGCGCACGATCGTCATTCAGGGCGACAAGGCGTACATCCAGGCCGGGGCGGGCATCGTGGCCGACAGTATCCCGACCAACGAGTGGAACGAGACGCTCAACAAGGCCCGCGGGCTGTTGAAAGCCATCGAAATCGCCGAGAGTTGCGTGGGTTGACCCAGCCGAAAGGGCACGCCGCGGCCCGCCAAAGATTCGCCATTTGTGCTTCCCCCATTTTGTGTTCCTCCTGCACCGTTTGCCGTTTGTCCTTCGTCATTTGTCTTTCGTCCTTCGTCATTCATCCTTCGCTCCGGACGCCGCTCATGCGTATCGACCGTGTGGAAGTGTTTCGCGTGGCTTTGCCTTATCGCAAGGCGCAGCCGAGCCCCTGGGGACCGGCTGCCGCCCTGGAGACGGTGCTGGTCCGCCTGGAAAGCGGGGGGATCAGCGGCTGGGGCGAGGCCGCGCCGGGGACGTCGCCGGGGGCAAGCGGCGAGTGGGCCGGCAGCGTCTTCTTGTGCCTGCGGGATTGGCTGGCCCCGCTGGTGGCCGGCGGCCAGTTCGATTCGGGCGAGGAGCTGCAAAAGCGGCTGGAGCCTGTGCCCGGCAATCGCTATGCCAAAGGGGCCTTGGACATGGCGTGGTGGGACCTCCACGCCAGACTCCGGGGCGAACCCCTGCACCGCACCCTCGGCGGCGACCGGGCCAGCATCGAAGTGGGCGTCTCGTTCGACCGCATGGACTCCATCGACGAGTTCCTCCGGGCCATCGGCCAGGCATTCGCCCAAGGTTTCTCGCGCGTGGAATTGAAGTTCCGGCCCGGCTGGGACGTGCAAATGGTCAACACCGTGCGCCATGAGTTCCCCGCGGAGCGGATCCACATCGACGTCGAGGGCGGGTTGGCCCTGAGCTACATGGAATTGCTGTGCCGGCTGGACGATTTCTGCCTGGCGATGGTCGAGCAGCCGCTGCCGGCCGACGACCTGGTGGGGCACGCCATGGTGCAAGAGACCATCCGCACCCCGCTGTGCCTGGACGAATCGATCACCACGCTGGCGCAGGCCGAAATGGCCCTGGAGCTGCAAAGCGCCCGGTACATCAATTTGAAACCGGCCCGGGTGGGCGGCCACACCACGGCCCTGGCCATCCACGAAGCGTGCCACCACCAGTGCGTCCCCTGCTGGGTGGGGGCAATGCCCCAAAGCGGGATCGGGATGCGGCACGGGCTGGCCCTGGCGGCCAAGCCCAACTGCTCGTACCCGGCCGATTACATTGCTACCGAGACGCTCCTGGAGACCGACCTTGTCGAGCCCCTGTGGCCGGCCCGCGACCCGGCGGACGGCGTGCTCCGCATCTCCCTCTGGTCCGCCCCCGGCCTGGGCTGCGAACCCGATCGGCAGGTGTTGGAAAAACACACCATCGAGCGGGCGGCTGTGGGCACGCCGGGATGAGCCCACCCCCGGGGCACGGTGCAACCCCAGCGGAAGTCAAGGGCCAAACCGGGCCGCGCGCCGTATCAAACCCGCCTCGGCTCCGGCAAGCCGCGGAGCCTGCGCACCATCTCGCTCCGGCGGTCGTACAGCCCTTGTTCCAATCCCGCCGGGTACCGGTGCGGATTGACCAGCCGCCGCACGCCGGCATGAAACAGGGCCAACTGCTGGCGGACCCGGCTACGCGTCTCTTCCAGCGAGGGGACCTCATACACCCGCCTGCCGCCGCGAAAGATGGGAACCAACAGGTCGTGCCCGGCGGCGCCGGCCGGGATGGCCTTGCGGCGCACCGGATCCGCCGGGTCGACGATCACGCAGGGCTCGGCCAGGCCCTGCAACTCGTCGTAGATAGCATCGCCGATGGCCTCGCCCCCTTGGGTATAGCGCCGTACCTGGAGCACGCCGGGGGTCGAGAGCTTGCCGGCCTGTTCGGACAGCTTGAGCCGATCCCGCCAGGTCCCTTCGGCATCGCGGATGGCCGAGAGCTTGTACACGCAGCCCAGGGCAGGATCGTCATAGGCCGTGGCCAGTTTCGTCCCCACGCCCCAAGCGCCGATGGCCGCCCCTTGCTGCTTGAGGCTCTCGATCAAATGCTCGTCGAGGTCGCCGCTGGCAAAGATGACGGTGTCGTAGAACCCGGCCTGATCGAGGATCTTGCGGGCCTCGATGCTCAGGTAGGCTAGGTCGCCCGAGTCGAGGCGAATGCCCAACAGGTCCTGGCCGCGGCTCCGCAGCCAGCGCCCCACTTCCACGGCCCGGCGGACCCCTTCCAGCGTGTTGTAGGTATCGACCAGGAACACGCAGTTGTTGGGCATCGCCCGGGCGAATGCGTAGAACGCCTCCTTCTCGTCGTCGAAGCACATCACCCAGCTATGGGCTTGGGTGCCGCGCACGGGAATGCCCAGCAGCTTGCCGGCCAGCACATTGGAAGTGGCGGCGCAACCGCCGATGTACGCCGCGCGGCTGGCGGTCACCCCGCCGTCGATCCCCTGGGCCCTTCGCAGGCCGAACTCCAGGACGGGCTGGCCGCGGGCGGCCTCGGCGATGCGCGCCGCCTTGGTGGCCACCAGGGTCGCAAAACCCAAGAGCGCAAGCAGCGGCGTCTCGAGCAACTGGGCCTGGAGAATGGGCCCCCGCACGCGCAACAGCGGCTCATGCGGGAATACCACCGTCCCTTCGGGCACGGCATCCACGTCGATCGCCAGCGGCATCGCCCGCAGGAACTCGAGAAACCCCGGGTCGAACACCGGCTGGCCGTCTCGCCCCCGCAGCGCGGCCAGGTACGCCAGGTCGTCTTCCTCGAACCGCAAGCGCTCCAAATATTCGATGGCCGGCCCCAACCCGCACGCCACGGTGTACCCGCCGCCGAACGGCGCTTGGCGAAAAAACAGGTGGAACACCGCCTCGCGCCCATGCACCCCCGCCTTCCAATAGGCGCAGGCCATGGTCAGTTGATAGAGGTCGGTCAACAGCGCCAGCGGGGATCGGTACAACTCGGCCAACACCGTGCAGCCTCCGGAGTTCCTGCCGCGCATCCGGGAGACGGGCCGTGCGGCGGCGGAACGCTTCGGAGGAAGTGTACGGCCGGGCCGGCCGGAATGCCATCGTCCGGCCCATAGGGCCGCCCGGCGCCGGCCGTACACCCTTCGGTCCGCGGCGGCATGATGCCCGCCGGGAACCGCTATTGCTCCTCTTGCACGGGCCGCAATCGCGGATACGTGGTCAACAGGAAGTACAACAGCGGCAGCGCACCCAGCACGATGATGATCGTATCGGGCACGATCCGCCAGTTGCCCAGCGTCTGCACCAGCGGCAGCTCATAGAAGGCGGCGCTGCGGCCCCACCAGAAGCCCTGGTCGTAGGCATACCACACCTGGAGCAGGCCGATGGGCAGCAGCCCGGTCAAGAACATCAAGAACAGGCCGCCGTTGAGCCCCCAGAAGCTGAGCTTCAGGATGCGGTCGTTCCAGTGCCGGTTTTCGACCAGGCCCCGCCACGAGAACAAAATCAGCGCGATGGCCAGCATGCCGTACACGCCGAACAAGGCCGTGTGGCCGTGGTTGCTGGTCAGGTACGTGGCGTGCTCGTAGTAGTTGATGATGGGCAGGTTGATGATGAACCCGAACAACCCGGCCCCGATGAAGTTCCACACGCTGGAGGCGGTGAGGAAGTACAGCGGCCAGCGGTAGGGAAACTCGCGGCCCTCCTCCTTGATCGACTTGTACTCCATCCACGCCCGCACCACCAGCAAGATCAGCGGGATGGGCTCCAGCGAGCTGAACACGCCGCCGATGGCCAGCCAGAAGCTCGGGCCGCCATACCAGAAGTAGTGGTGCGCGGTGCCGGGGATGCCGCTCAAGAACACCAGGATGGCCGTCAGGTACGCCACGCGCAGGGCAGAGCGGGCCGAGACCAACCCCAGCGTCACCAAGAACAGCGAGATCACGCCCACGCCGAAGAACTCGAAGATGCTCTCCACCCAGATGTGCACCACGAACCACCGCCAGTAATCGGCGATGGTCAGATGCGTCCCTCGGCCGTAGAACAGCCCGAAGCCGAAAAACACCACCACGAAGATCGCGCTGAGCACATAGAACAGGATCAGCGACCGGCGGTCGGCCGCCTCCTCGCCGTTGCCGGCGGGCTTTAGCACCGGGGCCATCGCCCGGTACACCACGACCAGCCAGTAGATCAGGCCGCCGAAGAGCAGAATCTGCCACAGCCGGCCCAGTTCCAGATACTCCCAGCCCTGGTGGCCCAGCCAGAACCATAGGCTTTCCCCCAGGCCCGTCAAGTACCCCTTGATGCTGAGCACCTCGCCCACCAGGCTCCCCACGGCGACCGCCACCGCAGCGGCAAAAAGTATGTTCACCAGCAGGCGCTGGCCTTTGGGTTCGCGCCCGGCCACCAGCGGCGCCAGGTACACCGCCGTTCCCATCCACGATACCGCAATCCACAGGATCGCCAGTTGCAGGTGCCAGGTCTTGGCCCAGCTATACGGGTAAGTCTGGCCGACCAGCTCCACGTAGAACTTCCCGGGATGCACCGTGTAATGGGCCAAGAGGCCTCCGTTGAGGATCTGCACGATGAACAACAGCCCGGCGATGAGGAAGAATTTGGCGCTGGCCCGCTGGCTGGGCGTTACCGGCGCCTCGAGCAGCTTGTAGGCCGCTTCGACCGCCTTCGATTCGCCATAGAAGAACTCGTAGCGATGCACCACGTAGATCACCAGCCCCAGCACAGCAAACAGGGCCAGGATCGAAATGATGCTCCACACCAAGGCGTTGCTCGAAGCCCGGTTGCCCACCGTGGGGTCCGAAGGCCAGTTGTTGGTGTAGCTGTAGTTCAGCCCCGGCCGGTTGGTACCAGCCGCCCAGGCGGTCCAGAAGAAGAAGTCGGCCAGGTTCTGCCGCTCCTGGGGCGTGGGGACGGTGTTCGGCAGGAAGCCGTAGTGCGCGTCCCCTTCCGCAAACCTCTTCTCCCAAAACTTGCGGACCTGCCCCAAGGCATAGGCCTGCGCCGGCGTCAGCTCCAGCGTATGGGTCTGCGCGTTGTAGCGGTTTTGCCGAAGCTCGTGGATCACCTTGGCATCGAGTTCATCCAGCTCGCGGTGAGGCGCCGGAGGCAGGCGGAGGTACGCATCGGCCGGCGGCTTGCCCTCGTGCTGGTGGTACTGCCGCATCAAGTACCCCACCAGATGCAGCGTGTACGCGGAAAAGTCCATTCCCCGCAGCGATCCATGCCCCCAAATGCTGCCATGATCCATCAGGCCATAGCGCTGGTACACGTCCTGGCCCGCAAGGATCGCCTGGCGCGTGGTGAGCGGGTTGCCCCCGCTGGCCACTTGATCGGGAATCGGCGGCACGTGGTCGACGGCAAAATAGCCGCCGACCAGAAGGATGGCCATCGCCAGAAAAAAGCTGGCCACCGCAGCGTTGCGTAGTCCCTATGTGCCCATAACGGTGCTCCTCCACGAAGAAACGGTAACCGAGACTTTGCCTTTTCACACCCGCGCGATGGTCCTTCGGCTCAATGGCCGCAGCAGTGCACGTGGCCGGCGTGTGCCGCTGCCGGGGCCGGCAAGCCGTAGCGTGCGGCCAGCTCCTCGGCACTGCGGAGGAAGGCCTCGTGCGCCCCGGGCTCGTTCTTCTCGGCTTCGGCTCGCGCGAAGGCCGCCACCAGCCGCTTCTGGTCGTCCGCCGTGAAGGCTTGATCGGCCATGGCGAACAGGCACGAGTCCTCCTTCATGATGTGCTGGCGGAGCAGGTCGATGTACGCATGGGCATGCTGCACAAACTGCTTGGCCGCTGCCTCCTCGCCGCCTGCAAGCGCCCCAAGTGCCGCGTCCATGCCGGCGACGCACTCCCGGCCACGCTCGTGCTCGTAAAGCATCACGCCGGTCGGGCCGCCGTGCCGCGGGAAGCCTTTGGACTCCATGGCCGGGAAGAAGTGCTCTTCCTCCTTGGCGTGGTGGCAGCGATCGGCGAAGCCGCGGAAAAACGCGATGGCCTGCCGCGCGGAGTCCACATCCAGTGGCCCGCCCGACTCGGCCCGCTCGGCGATGCGCTGGAGGACATCCAGCACCCGCTCGATCACGCGGTGTTCGTTCCGAAGGATTTCACTGGCGTTCATGGGGAAAACCTCCTCCAAGCTATCGGGGAAAGGACGTGGGGCCAATGGGCGCCGGGCACGCTGCCCGGCGAGTGTGCCGCGTTGAAATGCGATAATCTCATGCGAGCATCCGATTTTTCCGCCAAGTCCACTCTGCTCTCGCCGGTTCATGAGGGGGAAAAGCGGCCGAACGGCGGGTCCGCGGTGCTGGGCTTTTGTAATATTCCAGCAATCCCACCACAAGCAGGGCCCAGACGATGCTGGGCCAGGTCTGCCAGGGTGGTTTCTCGCAGGAACTCCAAGTATTGGTCGCGGACTTTCCCCCACCGCTGGTGTACGGCGCAGGGTGCCAAGTCGGAGCATTCGGCCCGGCCTAGGAAACACCCCTGCCATCGGCTGACGTGCTCGATCGGCTCGATCACGTCGTACAGCGTGATCGTGTGGGGATCCCGGGCGAGCCTGAAGCCGCCTCCCTTGCCTTTCTGCGATTCGAGCAAGCCCGACTCGGCCAGCCGCTTGAGCAGCTTGCCCAAGTAGTTCCGGGGGGCCGAGATCCGCTGGGCAATGTCCGCAGCGCCGGCGTAGGCCCCGGGGGGCAGCTCCGCCAGGGCGGTCAAAGCAGTCAAAGCGTGAATGCCCGTGCGAGACATCATACCAACGCGGCTAATCAGATTCGTACATGCGATTATACTCTTATCTCCAACCTGGTCAAGCCGGCTACCGAAAATTCCACACCCCCCACTATCTGGGGTAACACGACACTCGCGGCGTGTCCCCTCCGTTCCCTAGGGCTTTCCGGCCCGCTCACCCCGCGCGTGTCCACCGCAACTCACGGACAGATGCGTAACCGGCTACTACTCAATTTGGCCGCTGCTCTACCCAACTAAAGATGGGTGTGAGCCGGCTTCATTGTAAAACTCGTCAGCCGGCGCACGTCGGTTTGGACTGGCATACTCCGAAAAACCGATACTTACTGCCGCGCAAGGCGTTTTTCGGAACCGCCGGGCGGGCAGATTGGCGCCCGCCTTTTCGTCGCGCATAACCAAAAAGGGGGGAACTCCTGTGCCCAAGTCCTTTCGTTCGTTTTACGCATTCACCCCGCGAGCCCAGCGGATTCACCCTACTGCCCTGGTCAGTCCCGAGGCCTCGCTTGGCGAGGACGTGGAGATCGGACCTTACTGCGTCATCGAGCCCGACGTCACCATTGGCCCGGGATGCCGGCTGGAAAGCCGCGTCGTGGTCAAGAGCGGCACCACCCTCGGCCCTAACAACCACATCTACGAAGGGGCGGTCTTGGGCGGCCTGCCCCAGCATGTCCACATGCCCGAGCGGCCGGGAAAATTGATCATCGGCGCAGGCAACACCATTCGCGAGAACGTCACCATCCACCGCGCCCTTGACGAAGAAGACGCCACCTGGGTGGGCGACAACAACCTGCTGATGGTCAACGTCCACATCGCCCATGATTGCCGCGTGGGCAACAATACCATCTTCGCCAACAACGCGATGCTGGCGGGCCATGTGACGGTCGGCGATCGGGCCTACATCTCCGGGGCCGCCGCCGTGCATCAATTCTGCCGCATCGGCGCCTTGGCCATGGTCGGCGGGCAATCGCACATCGTCAAAGACGTGCCGCCTTTTGTGACCGTGGACGGCTGGAGCAGCTTTGTAGTGGGGCTGAACCAGATCGGGCTGCGGCGGGCGGGCCACAGTGCCGCCGAAATCCGCCGCCTCAAGGACGCCTATCGCGTCATCTACCGCAGCGGCCTGTCATGGAACGAGATTCTCGCCCGGCTGAAAGAGGAGTTTTGCGAGGGGCTGGCGGCCCAGTACTATCCATTCCTTTCCACCACCACCCGCGGCATCACCCAGGAGCGGCGCCTGCCGCCCGGCGCAACCATCAAGCTCCATCGCCAGCCCGAAGCCCTCGAGGAATTGCCCCGCCTGTACCGCGAGGCAGGCTGAGCTCCCGTTGTACGCCGCGGGCCGCCGTTGGCCAACTTACCTCGCCGGGCATCGAGGCGGCCCGCTCGGCCTCTCAATCCAGCGGCAACAACCCCGGCCCCCGCGGCATCCACTTGCATAGCAGAATGCCGCCGAAGTACAAGAGCGTCAGCGGCAGGGCCAAGAGCGACATGCTCCACGGGTCGGGCGGCGTGAACACCGCGGCCAGAATGAACACCACCAGGATCGCCACCCGCCAGTACGCCAGGTAGTTCTGCACGGTGAAGACCCCGATCCGCTCCAAGAACAGCATCACCAGCGGCAACTGGAACGAAATGCCAAACCCCAGGGGCAGCATCAGCACGAAGCCCAGCCACTCGCTGATCCGCAAGTCCGGCGTGATGCCCAGCCAGCGGTTGAACTTGAACAAGAATCCCAGCACCGGACCGAACACCAGAAAATACGCCACCAGCACCCCGAAGAGGAACAGGAAGATGCTGAAGGGCAGGTAGATGTTCACGTAGCGCTTTTCGTGCGGATACAGCCCGGCCGCCACAAAGGTCCAGATCTGGTAGAACACCCAGGGGCAGGCGACGATCGCCCCCACCAACAGCGCCCCCTTCAGATAGATCATGAAGCTCTCGTGCGGCTTGAGGCTCTTGGGCTGGATGCGGGGATCGGTGGCCACCGGGTGCCACAAGAGCACCGGAACCAGGTCGCTGGGCTGGACTTCGGTGCCCTCGGCCCGCGGGTCGGGCAGGTCCTTGAATTGCTCGGGGAAAAGGTTCCGCAGTTGGGCGGCCAACTCCCGCAGGTCGATGTAGACCTCGTCATTGATCATGCCGTGGTCGTAGATAAGCTTGGCATACTGCTGGGGCGGGGCCCGCAATGCCCCCTCTTCGTTCGCCGCCCGTTCTACCCGTTCCAGCGAGTCGGTCTGATAATAGCTGGTCAGGGCCTTGGCCAGGGGGGCGGTGATCACCTCCACCACCCAGCCCCCCACGAACAGGCCGAAGATCACCCCGGCAATGAGGCCCAGCACCGCCTTGAACAGACACCGACGCAACTCTTCGAGGTGCTCCCCGAAGGTCATCGTCGAGTCTTTGAAGATGTCCTCGTCGTACTGGTACTTGGCTCGGTGCATGGATCCACAGGGGCCGCAGGTAGGGCCGGAAGGCCGAGATTCGTTCCGCCCGGCTCCTTATAGTATACTCGTTGGCCTCACCCGCGCGTGCCCCTGGCAGCCTACCGAGACAGACGCGCCCGGCAGTGGGCTAGCCGCGATGCGCTAGCCCGGAACTGTGCTTCTCCTGGTTAGTGCCGGGCTACCAGTCTAATTGATATTGATTACGTGCTGGGGGCTTCGGAAGCATTGGGCGGATCTGACGGAGGTAGAAGGGTTGCTGGCTTGCCAGGAACTACGCGCCCCGGAAAACTCTTGGCTGGAGCCATAGCAACTGCGCTGTCCGGACGGCCCTGGGGCCGTCGGTCCGGCATGGAGCGTGTTCGCATGACGCCACCGTTGTACCCTTTGCGACTGGTGCCTGTTTACAAGCGATACCTTTGGGGGGGAAGGCGCTT
>JBBIQF010000133.1:5432-14678 GCA_037442445.1 Planctomycetaceae bacterium | reverse complement strand
CGACCCGTTCTTCGTGCTGGCCACGCAGAACCCCATCGAGCAGGAAGGGACCTACCCCTTGCCGGAAGCGCAGTTGGACCGCTTCATGTTCAACACGTTCGTGGAATACCCCAGCGAGGACGAAGAGATGGAGATCGTGCGGCGGACCACGGCCGACCTGGCCGTCGAGATCGCGCCCACCTTGCAGGCTGAGGAAATCCTGAACCTCCAGCGGATCGTGCGGCGGGTGCCGGTGGCCGAGCATGTCGCCCGGTATGCCCTGCGTTTGGCGCGGCAGACCCGGCCGGGGCCTGCCGCTCCGGACTTCGTGCGGAACTACGTGACCTGGGGTGCCGGGCCGCGGGCCAGCCAGTACCTGGTGCTGGGGGCCAAGGCCCGCGCCGTGCTCCAGGGCCGGTTTTGCGCGTCCTGCGAGGACATCCGTGCCGTGGCCTTCCCCGTGCTCCGGCACCGCATCCTCACCAACTTCAATGCCGAGGCCGAAGGCGTCAAGCCCGACGACATCATCCGCCGCTTGCTCGAAACCGTGCCCGAGGAACCCAGCGCCCATGCCCGCGGAAAGCTCCCCCAGGTTTTTCGATCCGCAACTGCTGGCCCGGCTTGAGGGGCTGGCGCTGAGGGCCCGGCGGATCGTCGAGGGCTACATCTCCGGCATGCACCGCAGCCCGTTCCACGGCTTCTCCATCGAGTTCGCCGAGCACCGCGAGTACGCCCCCGGCGACGACCTCCGCTACCTGGACTGGAAAGTCTTCGGCCGCACCGACAAGTTCTATCTCAAACAGTTCGAGGACGAAACCAACCTGATCTGCACGCTGCTTTTGGACACCAGCGAGAGCATGGCCTACCAGGGGCCCGGCGCGGCGATGTCGAAACTCCAGTACGCCCAGTGTGCCGCGGCGGCCTTGGCCTATCTGGTGCTCCAGCAGCAGGACGCGGTGGGCCTGGCCACCTTCGACCACGAGATCCGCGCCCTGGTCCGCCCCAGCAGCAATCCCTCGCACTTCCAGGACGTGCTCCACGTGATGGAGGAAGCGGTGCCCCAGCACAAGACCGCCGCCGGGGCGGTGCTCCATGATCTGGCCGAGCGGCTCAAGAAACGCGGCATCGTGGTCGTGCTGAGCGACCTTTTCGACCATGTGGATTCGCTCATCACCGGCCTAAAACACTTCCGCCACCGCCGGCACGAGGTGATCGTGTTCCACGTGCTCGACCCGGCCGAAATGGATTTCCCCTTCCAGCAGACCACCCTCTTCCGGGGCCTGGAGCAACTCCCCGAGGTACTGGTCGAACCCCAGGCCATCCGCAAGGCCTACCTCCGGCAATTCGGCGACTACCTGCGCCGCATCCGGCAGGGCTGCCGCATGCATCAGATCGACTACGTGCTGATGCGTACCGACCGCCCGCTGGACCTGGTGCTCTCGAGCTACCTGACATCGCGCCGCAAGCAGCCGCTGCGGTAAAAAGCAAGAACCATCCGGGGGCTTTGTGCGGTCTAGGAAGGTGCGGGCGCTTCACGCAGCCCAAGAACGCGCCGGGGGGTTCATGCCCCCGGGACACACGGGGCAAATGGCCGCGGTTGCCGGCAGGGTGCGCCCTTTGCTGGCAGAATGAACCTGCCGGCTCGTCGGCCCGGCGCTTGCCGGCTCGGTCACGGCGTCTTCACGCGGGCCGCCCGCTCCTGGGGCGTGCCCATCAGGTCTTCGACCAGTTCCGGCAGCACGTAGATTTCCACGCGGGAGTTCTCTTCCATGCGGCGGGGATCGGTTCCGAGGGTTTGGGGCTCGTAGGGGCCGGCCTGGCTGAGGCGGATGCGTTCGGTCTCGATGCCGTGCGCTTCCAGAAAGCGTTGCGTGGCCAGGCATCGGGCGTAGGCCAATTGCCAGGCATCGCGGAAGGGGCTGTCGCCCGGCAGCGGGCGCCGCGTGGTGTGGCCGCGAATCTCGATCTTGTTCCGCTTGCCGGCCAGCACGGGGACGAGTTCAGCCAGGCGTTTGCGGCCGGTTTCGGTAAGTTCGGCCGAGTGTTCGTCAAAGGGGATCACGGTGCCGACCATGCGGCGGTCCCCCTCGTGGACCGCCAGCACGCTGGGTTTGGAGGCGGTGCGGCCTTTCTTGGCGGCGTCGGATGGGCTGCGTGCCTTACCTCGGCCGCCCGAATTGGGCAGAAATCCCATGTCCACGGCCTTCATTTGGAAGGCATCGCGGAAGTTTCCGGAGGAATCGAGGTTGGGGCCGCCGGGCCCGCCCGGCCCGGGCAGTCCCGGGCCGCTGGCCCCTTCCGGGCCTTCCGCATTGCCCACGCGGAAGGCCGTGGGGTAGTTGAAATAGTGCGCCACCGCCTGTTTGACCTTGTCGCTTTGGGCGGTAATCCACATCACCATGAAGAACGCCATCATGGCGGTGACGAAATCCGCATAGGCCACTTTCCACTGACCGCCACCTTTTCCAGCCATGGTCGTGCCCTTTGGAGTACGCTTGGGTTTGCGGGGGCGTTAGCCGGCCTCGGCCTCGGCAAACAGTTCGTCCAGGCGCTGGCGCGAGGGACGAACCTCGCTTCCCACGCCGCGGCGAGCCTGCTCCAGCGCCACCTTGGGAGGAAGGTCATTGACGAATCCCTGGATGACCACGGCAATGGTGCGGAAAAAGGCCAGTTCGGCCTCGCCCAGGAATTCCATCCGCACCGCCAGCGGCGTGAAGAAGCCGTAGCACATCAAGATGCCCAAGAACGTCCCCACCAGCGCCGCCCCCACCTTATGCCCGATTTCCTCCACCGGACCATCGATCGCGCCCATGGTGATGACGATGCCCAGCACGGCCGCGACGATGCCGAACCCGGGCAGCGAGTCGGCCGTCTTGGTCAAAACCCCGACCGGCGCGTGGTGCTCCTCGGCGATGACCTTCAGCTCAGCTTCCAGCAGGCCGGGAAGCTGCTCGGGTTTGGCGGTCCCTTCCAACACCGGCGTCAAGGCCCCGCAGATGAACTCCGTGACGTGATGGTTGTTCATGATCCGGGGGTACTTCTGGAAGATGGGGCTTTCGTGGGGCGCGGTGATGTGCGATTCCAGCGACACGATGCCTTCGCGCCGCGCCAGGCGAAGCAAGTCGTACAGGCACTTGAACAAGTCCTCGTACCCCTGGCGGTTGTAGGGCGTACCCTTGATGCTCTGCACGATACCCTTGAGCAGGTCCTTCAGCACCTTCTTGGGCGACATGACGATCATCGCCCCCAAGGCCGATCCGCCAATCACCAACAGCTCCGAGGGGTGGATGAGCGCACCGACCTTCCCGCCGGCCCAAGTAAAGCCGGCCAGCACCGCACCCAAGACGACAATGCAACCGACAATGACAATCATGCCAACGCCTTTTGGCCTGTGCCCCGAGTGCCTGCCAAGAACTATGTAGCATATAAACCTTGGCCGAAGGGCTTTCTGCACGGCATTTTTCGTCCGTGCGGGCGGCACGGGTTATGCTGCCGGGCCGATGCCGCCCCCAACAAATGGGGGTGCAATCTTACGGCCAGTCCTCGACCCTAGCGTGCGAGTCGGCGCCGAACTGGCCGCAGCGAGTGCCGGCTAGCGTGTGCTATCGCGCCGGGCCACCCCATCGCGGCCCAGCTTGGCCCCGCGTCGAAGTCGCCGATTCCTGCCTCGGGCCGCGGCTGCCGCAGCTTTGACAGGTGCGGGTCTCCGTGGGGCATGGCTTTCGGTTGACGGGCCGGCCAAATTGCGGAGAATTATGCTTTCCAGAACCCCTTGGGGAGGCGTGCTGTGAGCAGCTTTGCCGTCATCTTGCCCGCGGCCGGCAAGAGCACCCGCTATCACGACAAGAATTACAAGAAGCCGTTTGCGCCTTTGGACGGCCGGGCCGTGTGGCTCCACTCGGCCGAACGGTTCCTCAACCGCAAGGACGTGATCCAGACCATTCTGGTCATCGCCCGCGAGGACCGCGACTATTTCAACTTCAAGTTTGCCTCGAACGCGGCCATCCTGGGAATCGAGGTGGTCGATGGGGGACCGGAGCGGGCCGACTCGGTGGAAAACGCCCTGGCCCGGGTCAAACCCCAGGCCGAGTACGTGTGCGTCCACGACGCGGCCCGGCCGTGCCTGGTCGATGAATGGATCGACCGGGTGTTCCAGGCAGCGGTGGAGAGCGGGGCAGCCATCCTGGCGATTCCCATCACCGGCACGCTCAAGCGGGTGGGGAGCAACCGGCGGATCGAAGAAACGGTCACCCGCACGAATCTTTGGGAGGCGCAGACCCCGCAGGTTTTCCGCCGCTCGCTGTTGATCGAGGCCTATGCCAATCGCGCCGGGTTTGCCGCAACCGACGACGCCCAACTGGTCGAGCGCTTGGGCAAACCGGTGGCCGTGGTCCAAGGTTCGCCGCTGAATTTGAAGATCACGACCAAGGAAGACCTCCGCCTGGCCGAAGCCGCCTTGAAAGCCCTGCCCAAGCCCAAACTTTCGGGCCCGGCCCATCCTTTTGCCGAGGATGACCTGTGGCGCTAGGACGCCGCGGGGCGACCCGTACCGCTTTTTTTCCGTGTTTTGGGCGCAATTGGCAGTCCATCTCCGATGACGGATATCATCGCTGAACTTCGCTGGCGGGGATTGATCCACCAGAGCACCGGCGAGGCCGACCTGGCCGACCTCCTGCGCCAAAAGCCGCGCACCGTGTACTGCGGCTTCGACCCCACGGCCGACAGCCTGCACGTGGGCCACCTGGTGGCCCTGATGACGCTGCGGCGCTTCCAGCAGGCCGGGCACCGGCCTATCGCCCTGGTCGGCGGGGCCACGGGCATGATCGGGGACCCCAGTGGCAAGAGCGAGGAGCGGAACCTCCTATCGCTGGAGACGCTGCGGGCCAACGTAGCGGCCATGGCCCGGCAATTGCAACGCTTCCTCGACTTCCAGGGGCCCAACGCCGCCCTGTTGGTCAACAACTACGACTGGATGGGCCAGTTCGGCTACCTGGAGTTCCTCCGCGACGTGGGCAAGCACTTTCCCGTCAACGTGATGCTCACCAAGGACTCGGTTCGCAGCCGCCTGGAGCGGGATGCCTCGGGCCTGAGCTACACCGAGTTCAGCTACATGCTGCTCCAGGCCTACGACTTCGTGCACCTGTACCGCCATTACGGTTGCGAGCTTCAGATTGGCGGCAGCGACCAGTGGGGCAACATCACGGCGGGCATCGACCTGGCCCGGCGCATGCACGGGGTGCAGCTTTACGGCATGACCTGCCCGCTGTTGACCAAAAGCGACGGCACCAAGATGGGCAAGACCGAGGCCGGGGCCCTGTGGCTGGACCCGCAAAAGACCAGCCCCTACCGCTTCTACCAGTACTGGATCAACCTGGCCGACGCCGATGTGGGCAAGTGCTTGCGGTACTTCACCGATCTGGGCCGGGAGGAGATCGAGGCCTTGGAAACCCGGCATGCCGCTGCGCCCCACGAGCGCCAGGCCCAGCGGGTCCTGGCCACGGAGCTAACCCGCCTGGTCCACGGCGAACAAGGCCTTTCGGCGGCCGAGCGGGCCACGGCCGTGTTCTTCGGGGCCGAGATCGGAACCCTGGCCGACGCCCAGCTCGAAGAAATCTTCGCCGACGTTCCCAGCCAGCGGCTGGCGCGCCACCGCCTGGAACAGGGCCTGCCGCTGGTCGAGGCCCTGTGCGAAGCGGGTCTGGCCCAAAGCCGCAGCGATGCCCGCCGAATCATCCAGCAAGGCGGGGCGTACGTCAACAACCGCCGCGTGGTCGAAACCGACCTCCGACTAACGCCCCAGCACCTCGCCAGCCCGTCGATCGTGGTCCTGCGCACCGGAAAAAAGAATTACGCGCTGTTGCGGTTCGGGTGACGCACACTCGGCCAGTGGAGCCAATAGCCGAGGTGCTCGCTGCCGAAAGGCCGGCCCCACCGTGGCTTTGCGCCTGACCGCAGCGGCGAAGCGGTGTCGCGCCCGACCGGCACTTGCGGCCCTGGTACCGCGGGGTGGGGGCGATACGCGGCACGTCCGGGCAGCCGTGGTTCGGCGCTGGCCCGATTGCGGAGACGGGAGGATGAAACGAAAGGCGTTGCTGATCCTAGGCGCCGTGCTCGTGGCCGCGTGTGCCGCCGGAGTGGCCCTCTACCAGGCCCTGCGGCACACCCCGGAGTTCTACCGCAAGGCCCTGGCCGCCGATACCGCCGCCCAGCACTTGGCCAGCGATCAGATGCTCCAGCGGGCCACGGCCCTGGCCAGCGATGTGAACAAGCCCGGCCGGTGGCACGCGGTCTTCACGGCCGACGAGATCAACGGCTATCTGGCCGTCCAGTTGCCCAAGGATTACCCCGGCCTGCTCCCCGCCAGTTTCCGCGATCCCCGCATCGCCATCACACCGCAGCACGTGGTGTTGGCCTGCCGTTACGAAGATTCCCGAGTGGCGTGTGTCCTCTCGCTCACCGTGGAGGTGTATCTGGCGGATTCCAACGTGGTTGCCCTGCGCATCCGGCGGGCCCGGGCCGGAGCGATTCCCCTGCCGCTGGACGACGTATTGCGCCAGATCAGCCGTGCTACGGAACACCTGGCATGGCGTGTCCAGTGGCGCCAAGCCGAAGGGGACCCCGTAGCCCAGGTCCACCTGCCCATGCCCCGGGGCCAGGACCGCAAGCGGATCCAGATCGATACCCTTCGGCTGGGCGAGGGCGAGATTTACGTCTCGGGCAGGACGCTGAGCCCGTAACCCCGGCACGCCGCCGACATCGCGCGGCAGCAAGCCACCAGCCGTACCCGCCAACGAGCCGCCCGCTTCATGCCGGCGGTCCACACCTCCGGGCAAGCAATCGCCCTACACGCTCTTCCGCGCAGGGTCCGCAGGCCGGCACCCGCCGGGTCAGCCCGGGGCGGGTACTGTGCGCTCGGCCACCTGGCCCGTAACCGTCGGTCCGCTGACCCGCAGGCGAACCAGTCCTGTCCGGCCGGCCACGGCTTGGCGGAACTGCTGAGGCGTGTGGACCGCCATGCCTTCCACATGGCTGACGAACATGCCCGCTCGCAACCCCGCCCGCCAGGCCGGCGAGCCTGCCTCGACCTCGACAATGAGGACGCCATCGGCGATCGCGGCCGGGCCGGCGCCCAAATGACCCGGTTCCTCGGCCACGCTGGCATAGTCCACCTGCATCCCCCTCCATGCGGGGGGCAAAGCCGTAATGACTTTCTTGCCGCGGACGCGGTACTTGGTCAGCTCGACGTCCAGGTCCAGCGATTGGTGCTGGCGGACCACGCCCAGGCGCACCCGGGCCGCCGCCGGCAGACTTCCTACCTGGAGCACAAACGCATCGGCATCGTGGACCGGCACACCGTTGATATGGGTGATGCGGTCCCCCGGCCGAAGCCCTGCCCGCGCCGCAGGCCCGCCCGGCACAACCCGATTGATCCGCACCCCGCGTTCTCCCTGGGCCAACTCTTCCAAGGCCAGGTTTCGCGGCTCGACGCCCAGGAACCCGTATTCCACCTCTTGGCCGGCCTTGAGCGTCTCCACAACCCGCCGGAAGGTGGCGTCCACCGGAATGGCATAGCCGGCCGACTCTTCAAACCCGATGGCCGCCGGGATGGCCGTCGTGAGGCCGACCATCTGGCCCTTAAGATTCACCAGCGGCCCGCCGCTGGTTCCCAAGTTCAACTTGGCATCGGTTTGAATGAGCGTGCCGAAGTGGTGCAGGGTGCTCTTACCGGTGGGTTCGTTCTCCTGCGGAAGGGCCGGCGCCTTGCGTGCCAAGTTGGCCACGATCCCCCAACTGGCACTGGCCTGGCCGTCGCGGGCAATGGCAAACGGATTGCCCAACGCGATGACCAGTTGCCCTTTGCGGAGATCCTCGGCCTGGCCCAGGGCGATGGGCGTGAAGGTCCCCTCACCCGCGGCCAGGCGGGCACCGTCATCCGGGGCCAGCACGGCCAGGTCGCTGCGAGGATCCGCGCCGATGATCTTGGCCCGAAACACGCGGCGGTCCGGCGTGGTGATGTAGTACTCGCTATCCTCGCCCAGCACGTGGTACACCGTCAGCACCAAGCCTCGGGCGTCCACCACCACGCCGCTAGCGAACTCTTGCGGCACGAAGTCAGGGTCGGTGGGTTTAGGAACCCAAAGAGGCCCCCGGCCAAAAGGATTGGGACGCAGCTCCGCCGGCAACCGCTCGCCCGGCTTTTCCTTGCGGACCCGCGCGATGGCGACCACCGATTTCTCGGCCGTGGCAATGGCCTCGACCAGCCGGGCTTCCAAGGCAGCCACCGCATCGCCCGGTGGAGGTACGGCTTCTGCGGCATGCCCCGAACCCCCGGCCCATAGCACCACCCAGGCCAGAAGCCAACCCCCGCTCCACAAACTCCAGCCACCAGTCCACCGGTGCATAGCGGCGCCACGCTGCGTGAATACCCCTCAACCTTCCAAGCCGCAATTATACCCCCACATCGCCGGCCCAACAGGCTGCCACCCCAGGCTATCCACCGCCGATGGCGGGAAACACGCCCACCTGGTCGCCGTCCGACAGCGGCTGGTCCCATGGGGCGTGGCGATGATTGACAAAAAGGATCCGCGTCTGGTGGCGGGGAATGGCCAGACGGTCCAAGAGCTGCCCGACCGTCTCGCCCGGCACGAGTTCCACCTCCAGCGAGGCCTGCCCGCCCACGCAAGCCCGCAATCCAGCATACACGTTCAGTTTGACACACCCCACCGCTTTGGCCTTCTTCGATGGAATGCTGTTACACAAGACTCATCCCGATCGGAGCACCGCCACCACGCAGGCCACCACGTAGGCTCCCACCAGCAGCCACCAGGCCAGGTGCACAACCAACCGGCGAGGGCGCAACAGACTCAGTACGACCAGTCCCACCAAGGCCACCACCCCCACAAGTCCGGCCGCCCTAGGGGCCTGCAAGCCGCCGGTGATCAGGCTCAGGACGCTGAGTCCCACCGCAGCCAGGGTGGTCAGAACCAGCAACTCGGCCAGCGAGCACTGCCGCCGCTCCGAGCGGTCATCCTTCACGTCCAACAAGCCCGCAAAGCCCGTGTAGATGGGCTCCGGCCCTGCGGTCGGCTCCTCCGGCGGCACCGTCGAATGGATGCCCGCCAGCGGTTCGCCGCACTGGGCGGCGGGCGGCTCCTCGGACGGCTGCGGAACGTGGCACTCGGGCATCGCGGCTTGCAACCCGCAATCGGCTCGCCGAAAACCCTGCACCCCGCGCGGGCGGGGGGGTGCGGCGGGGGGGGGGGGGGG